>NZ_JBHWBP010000267.1:0-10708 GCF_042735575.1 Streptomyces sp. NPDC059564
GTGGGGGGGCCCCCCCCCGGGGGGGGGCCCCCCGCCCCCTCCCCGCCGCGTTGAACGGAGTAGTCGCGTGTCGCGAGACGCACTCGTATCCCATGGTGAAGTGACGGTGACCCAGGAGACTGCCGCAGAGCTCCCGGACGGTCGGCGTATCATCCGCTGGACGTTCGGCTCCCCGGAGGGCGTGACGGCGGAGGTGCTCAGTCGGGGAGCCCGCTTGCAGGCCCTGCACACGCCGGACCGGGACGGGCGGTGTGCCAACGTCGTCCTGGGCTGCGAGAACACGGCGGATCTGTTCGGGGAGGCTGCCTACTTCGGCGCGACGGTCGGCCGCTACGCCAATCGAATCGCCGGCGGAACGCTGCCCCTGAACGGCACGACGCACCGGCTGGCGACCCAGCGGGGCGGCCACACCCTGCACGGCGGACCGGACGGCTTCGCCACCCGCCTCTGGGACGGCGTGCCGGTCCGCGTGGGCAGGCGGGCCGGCGTCCGTCTCCGCCTGGACAGCCCCGACGGCGACCAGGGATTCCCGGGCGCCCTCACGGCCGAGGTCACCTACCTGCTCGGCCCCGACGGCGAACTCTCCCTCACCTACCGGGCGACCACGGACGCCCCGACGGTCGTCAACCTCACCAACCACATGTACCTCAACCTGGCCGGCGAGGGCTGTGGGACGGTGCTCGGTCACCTGCTGCGGGTCGAGGCGGCCCGTTACACCCCCGTGGACGCAGACCTGATACCGCTCGGTCCGGCCGAGTCCGTCACCGGCACACCGTTCGACCTACGCGAGGCCCGGACGATCGGTGGCCGCATCACCGAGGAACACCCGCAGATCCGCCGGGCCGGCGATGGCTTCGACCACAACTGGGTGCTCGACGGCACCGGGCTCAGGCGGGCCGCCGTCCTGAGCCACCCTGACAGCGGCCGGCGCGTCGAATGCCTGACGACGGAGCCGGGGCTCCAGGTCTACACCGGGAACCACTTCGACGGGTCGCTGACCGGCCGCTCCGGTCGCCCGTACTTCGCGTACGCGGGCATCGCGCTGGAGACCCAGCACTTTCCGGACTCGCCCAACCGGCCCGAGTACCCCTCCACCCTCCTGCGCCCGGGGCAGGAGTACCGCTCGACGACGGTGTACCGCTTCTCGGTCGAGTAGGTCCCATTGTCGAAGCGCTTGAACATCCCGGCGCACCCGCTACATGTTCCGAGTTCGGCAGGAACCTGGGCAAATGTAAACCTTGTTGTTTCAGGGATAGTTGACAGTGGCACTGGTTCGTGTCAGCGTCGAAGCGCTTCGACGAATGGCCGCAACACCCAGTCTGCCGAGGGGTCGTCCACGTGAGTTCCCTGTCCGCGTCCGCAGCCGGTCCGCCTCCTTTCCGCGATCCGGCGCTACCGCTGCGCAAGCGTGTCGACGACCTGCTCGAACGGCTCACGCTCGACGAACGCATCGCGATGCTGCACCAGTGCGTACCCGCCGTCCCGCGCCTGGGTGTCGGCTCCTTCCGAACCGGGAGCGAGGCCCTGCACGGGGTCTCCTGGAGGGGAGTGGCGACCGTCTTCCCGCAGGCCGTCGGGCTCGGCGCCACCTGGGACGAGGACCTGGTGCACCGGGTCGCCGAGGCCGTCTCGGACGAGCTGCGCGCCTTCCACCACCACCGCCCGCTCGTCGGCGGCGGCGCCCCCCACAGCCTCCAGGCCTGGGCGCCCGTGCTGAACCTGCTGCGCGACCCGCGCTGGGGACGCAACGAAGAGGGATATTCCGAGGACCCGCTGCACACCGGCCGTCTCGGGGAGGCGCTCTGCCGCGGCCTGTCCGGCGACCACCCGGCCTACCTGCGGGCCGCCCCGGTGCTCAAGCACTTCCTCGCCTACAACAACGAGGACGACCGCTGCACCACCTCCTCCGGGCTGCGCCCACGCGTGCTGCACGAGTACGACCTGGCCGCCTTCCGCCCCGTCGTCGCATCCGGCGCCGCGACCGGCGCCATGGCCGCCTACAACCTCGTCAACGGCCGTCCCTGCCACGTGAGCCCGCTCATCGAGGCGGAACTGCGCCGTTGGGCGGAGCCGACCGGCCACGAGCTGTTCGTGGTCAGCGACGCCGAAGCCCCGTCCCATCTGGTCGACCTGGAGGAGTACTTCGACGACCACGCCGAGTCCCATGCGGCGGCGCTCAAGGCCGGCATCGACAGCTTCACCGACCACGGCGAGGACAGTGCGACGCCGGTCGGCCGACTGCGCGAGGCACTGGAGCGCGGCCTGATCGACGGGGCCGACGTGGACCGCGCCGTTCGGCGGCAGCTGGAACTCCGCTTCCGGCTCGGCGAGTTCGACCCCGAACTCGACCCCTACGCCGGCATCGGGCCCGAGGTCATCGACTGCACCGAGCACCGCGACCTGGCGCGGCACGCCGCGACCGACTCGGTGGTGCTGCTCAAGAACGAAGGCCTGCTGCCGCTCGACCCGGCGCGGACGCCGCGGATCGCCGTCATCGGCCCACTCGCCGACACGCTGTGCGAGGACTGGTACAGCGGCACCATGCCCTACCAGGTCAGCGTCGCCGCCGGACTCTCCGCGGCGCTCGGCGTCCACGGCGGCGAGGTGGTCCGCGAGGAGGGTGCCGATCGGATCGCGCTGCGCTCCGGCACGACCGGGGAAGTGCTGGGCAAGACCGCCTTCGACGTGGCCGACTGGGGTCGCGGCGTACTGACGCTGCGCGACGCCGGCACCGGCCGCTACCTGAGCCTCAAGGCCGACGACTCACTGGCGGCCGACCAGGAGGTGCTCAAGAGCTGGGAGATCCACGAGACCTTCCGGCTGGAACCGGCCGGGGACGGCGCCGTGCTGCTGCGCTCCGTGCGCACCGGACGCTACGCCGCCGTGGACCCGGCCGGCGGCCGGGTGACCGTCACCGCCCTGACCCCGGACGCCGCCGAGCGCTGGCAGCGGGAAATGCTGCGCGACGGTGCGGCCGAGGCACGGGCGGCCGCGGAGACGGCCGACGCGGCGGTCGTCGTCCTCGGCAACCATCCGCTGATCAACGGCCGCGAGACCGAGGACCGCGCGGGCCTCGGCCTGCCCGGGACGCAGGAGGCACTGCTGCGCACGGTCGCGGCCGCCCGCCCCGGGACGGCACTGGTGGTGATGAGCAGCTACCCGTACGCCGTCGACTGGGCCGACGAGCACCTGCCCGCCGTGGTGTGGACCTCCCACGGCGGGCAGGAGACGGGCCACGCGCTGGCCGCGGTGCTGCTCGGGGAGGCCGAGCCCGCCGGCCGCCTCCCGCAGACCTGGTACCGGGGCGAGGACCCGCTGCCGTACCCGCTCGACTACGACGTCATCAAGGCCGGCTGGACCTACCAGTACCACCGGGCCGCACCCCTCTATCCCTTCGGTCACGGGCTGTCCTACACCGACTTCGCGTACAGCGACCTGAGCCTGTCGCAGCCGTCGACCGGCCAGGACGGTTCGGTCGACGTCACGGTGACCCTGGCCAACACCGGCCGACGGACCGGCAGTGAGGTGGTCCAGCTCTACGTCCGGGCGCTGGACGCCCGCTACGAGGCCCCCCGGCGGCGCCTCGCCGACTTCCGCAAGGTCCGCCTGGATCCGGGCGAGAGCCGGGAGCTGACGTTCCCGCTCCCGGCCGACCGGCTCGCCCACTGGTCCGTCGCGACCGGCGCCTTCACCGTCGACCCCGGCGGGTACGAGATCACCGTCGGCCGCTCCGCCGAGCACCCGGTCCTCACCGCACGGCTCACCGTGACCGGGAGGGCCCCCGCGCCCCGCGTGGTCGTCGGACGTCGAACCCTGACCGTCGACTTCGACGACCACGCGGACACCACCATCGTCGACGCCACCTGCACCAGCGGCGACGCGGTGACTCCGGCCGATCCGGCGCGGCCCGCGACGCTCCTCTTCCGTGACGTCGACCTTTCCGGGGCGGTCCGGGTGGAGGCCGAGACCGCCCTTGAGTGCGCGGGCTCCGGACAGGCGCGGCTGGAACTCCGGGCCGGTGACCGGCTGTTGGCGGAGATCGGCGTGCCGGTCACCGGCGACCGCTACACGTGGACGGCCGTCGCGGCCGATCTCGCCGCTCCGCCGGCCGGCGTCCACGACCTGTGGCTGACCCTGCACGGCGGCTTCCGTCTGGCCTCCTTCAGCTTCACCACCTCCGGCGGGGCCGATTGACGCCCGCACCCGCGAGACCGGCGGCCCGCCGGGGGGCGGGCCGCCACCCTCACACCCCAGTACCCGCACCCGCGGGGCGAGGCTCGCCGTGGTCGCCGAGCTCCGCTACCCCGTCGCCTCTCCGACCGGAGGAAGCCCCATGCCACTCACAGACCTCGGCGCGGACGAACTCGTCGGCTACCGGCCAGAGTTGTCCGAGCCAGCCGATTTCGACGCCTTCTGGCGGCGGACCGTTGCAGAAGCTCGGTCGCACGACGTGGCGATCAAGGTGGAACGGGTCACCGCCCAGCACCTGCTGAGCACCGTCGAGGTCGACGACGTGCGCTTCCCCGGCTGGAACGGCGAGCCGGTGGCCGCCTGGCTGCTGCGCCCGCGCGACGCGGCCGGACCGCTGCCGGTCGTCGTCACCTACATGGGCTACGGCGGCGGTCGAGGACTGCCCACCGAGCACCTGTTCTGGTCCGCCGCGGGTTACGCCCAACTCGTCGTCGACAGCCGGGGCCAGGGCCACGACACCCCGGACCGGGGCGTGGGTGACGGCACGCAGTGGGTCGAGGGCTTCATGACCCGCGGCATCGACTCTCCCGACACCTACTACTACCGGCGTTTGGTCACTGACTGCGTGCGAGCCGTGGACGCGGTCGCGGAGCTGCCCGGACTCGACGGCCGTCGGATCGTGGTGGCCGGAGCAAGCCAGGGCGGCGGTCTGGCGCTCGCCGTCGCCGGTCTCGCCGGGGACCGCGTGGCGGCGGCGCTGCCGGACGTCCCGTTCCTGTGCCACTTCCGCCACGCCGCCGCGATCTGCGGCGACGGCCCGTACCAGGAGATCGCCAAGTACCTGCGCTGGCACAGCCGCCACCGCGTGGAGCCGGCCTTCGCCACCCTCGACCACTTCGACGGCGTCCACTTCGCCCGGCGGGCCACCGCGCCGGCGCTGTTCAGCGTGGGCCTGATGGACCCGGTCTGCCCGCCCTCCACGGTCTACGCCGCCTTCAACCGGTACGCGGGCGAGGACCGCACCATGACCGTGTGGCCGTTCGCCGACCACGGAGGCGGCTGCGGCTCCAACCCGCCCGTCCAGCTGACCTGGCTGCGCGAGCGCGGCCTGGCGCCGGAGCTCCGCCCATGAGCACCCCGGCCTTCCCGGAACTGCCCGCCGGGTTCCGTTTCGGCGCCGCGACCGCCGCCTACCAGATCGAGGGCGCCCACGACGAGGACGGCCGCGGCCCGTCCATCTGGGACACCTTCAGCCACACCCCCGGCCGTACGCTCGACGGTGCCACGGGCGACACCGCCTGCGACCACTACCACCGCTACGGCGAGGACGTCGCCCTGCTGCGCGGGCTCGGCGTGGACGGCTACCGCTTCTCGATCTCCTGGCCCCGCTTGCTGCCCCGGGGCACCGGACCGGTCAACCCCGAGGGCCTGGACTTCTACGACCGCCTGATCGACGAGCTGCTGGCCGCCGGAGTCGCCCCCGCCGTCACCCTCTACCACTGGGATCTGCCCCAGGCCCTGGAGGACCGCGGTGGCTGGCGGGTCAGGGAGACCGCCGAGGCGTTCGCGCGGTACGCGGCCCTCGCGGCCGAGCGCTACGGGGACCGGGTGGAGCGCTGGATCACCCTCAACGAGCCGTACTGCTCCGCCTTCGCGGGCTACGCCGAGGGGCGGCACGCACCCGGTGCCGAGGAGGGCCGCGGCGCGCTGGCCGCCGCACACCACCTGCTGGTCGCCCACGGCCTCGCGGTACGGGAACTGCGCGCCGCGGGCGCCCGGGAGGTCGGGATCACCCTCAACCTCGACCGCATCCACCTCGCCTCCGCCCTCCCCGAGGACCGGGCCGCCCTGCGCCGTGCCAAGGTCCTCCACAACGAGGTCTGGACCGAGCCGCTGCTCGCCGGCCGCTACCCCGAGCACGAGGCCGAGACCTGGGCCGGCCTCGCCAACGGCCCCTGGCGGCTGCCGGGAGACCTGGAGCTGATCGGCGCCCCGCTGGACTTCCTCGGAGTCAATTTCTACCGCCCCCTGACGTTCGCCGCCGCCCCCCACCGCGAGGCCGACCCCGAAGTGCGCACCGCCGTGGACATCGGCGTCACCGAGCTGGACCGGTACCGGGCCCGGCACACCACCATGGGATGGCCCGTCGTCCCGGACGCGCTCACCGAGTTGCTCCGCGAACTCCACGCCGGCTACGCACGGCTTCCGCCGGTCTGGATCACCGAGAACGGCTCCGCGGAGGATGACACCCTCGGCCCCGACGGCCGGGTCCATGACACCGTGCGGATCGACTACCTCGCGGACCACCTCGCCGCCGTCGCCGACGCCATCTCCGCAGGGGTGGACGTGCGCGGCTACTACGTCTGGTCGCTGCTGGACAACTTCGAGTGGGCGCGTGGCTACAGCCAGCGCTTCGGCCTGGTCCACGTCGACTACGACACCCTGACCCGAACGCCCAAGGACAGCTACCACTGGTACCGGGGCCTGATCACCGCGCACCGCGCGCGGACGGAGGAACCCGCACGATGAAGTTCACCGACGGCTACTGGCTGATGCGGCCGGGCGTCACCACGCGTCATGCCACCGAGGTCGCGGACGTCCGGGCCGACGAGCACCGGATGATCCTCTACGCTCCGGTGAAGCACGTGCGCAGCCGTGGCGAAACGCTCAACAGTCCGTTGCTGACCGTCGAGTGCTGGTCGCCGGCCGAGGGCGTGATCGGGGTCCGCGTCACCCACCACGCGGGTTCGGTGCGGCGGGGGCCGGAGTACGCGCTGCCCGGCGCCGGGCCGGACGTGGGGAAGGTGCACCGGGACGGCGCGGTGGTCGAGCTCAGTGCGGGCGAGCTGTCGCTGCGGGTGGACACCTCCCGGCCGTGGCGCCTGGAGTTCACCGCCGACGGGCGGACGCTGACCTCCGTGGGCGAACGCGGCACCGGCTTCGCCACCGACGCCGCCGGCCGGCACTTCATGCTCGGGCAACTCTCCCTCGGCGTCGGCGAGTCGGTGTACGGGCTGGGGGAGCGGTTTACTCCGTTCGTCAAGAACGGGCAGGTCGTGGACATCTGGCAGGCCGACGGCGGCACCAGCAGCGAGCAGGCGTACAAGAACATCCCCTTCCACCTGACCAACCGGGGGTACGGGGTTTTCGTCAACCACCCCGGCAAGGTCAGTTACGAGGTCGGCTCCGAGTCGGTCGGCCAGGTGCAGTTCAGCGTCGAGGACCAGTCGCTGGAGTACTTCGTCGTCCACGGCCCGACCCCGAAGCAGATCCTGGAGCGCTACACCGCGCTCACCGGCCGTCCCGCCCTGCCGCCGGCCTGGGCGCTCGGCCTGTGGCTGACCACCTCCTTCACCACCGACTACGACGAGGCCACCGTCAACCGCTTCGTCGACGGCATGGCCGGGCGCGGCATCCCGCTGAGCGTCTTCCACCTCGACTGCTTCTGGATGCGTGAGTACCAGTGGTGCGACTTCGAGTGGGACCCGGACACCTTCCCCGACCCGGCCGGCATGCTCACCCGCCTCAAGAAGCGGGGACTGCGGATCAGCGCCTGGATCAACCCGTACATCGCGCAGAAGTCGGCGATGTTCGAGGAGGGCATGCGGGGCGGCCACCTGGTGCGGCGCCCGGACGGCAGCGTGTGGCAGTGGGACCTGTGGCAGCCCGGCATGGCCCTGGTGGACTTCACCAGCCCCGCCGCCCGCGACTGGTACACCGGGAAGCTGCGCACCCTGCTGGACATGGGCGTGGACTGCTTCAAGACCGACTTCGGCGAGCGCATCCCCACCGACGTGGTCTGGCACGACGGCTCCGACCCGGAGCGGATGCACAACTACTACACCCACCTCTACAACCGGGCCGTCTTCGACCTGCTGCGCGAGGTGCGCGGCGAGGGCGAGGCGCTGCTCTTCGCCCGCTCCGCCACCGCCGGCGACCAGCAGTACCCCGTGCACTGGGGCGGCGACTGCGAATCCCACTTCAACGCCATGGCCGAGTCACTGCGCGGCGGCCTCTCCCTGGGCCTGTCCGGCTTCGGCTTCTGGAGCCACGACATCGGGGGCTTCGAAGGCACCCCGACCCCCACCGTCTTCAAGCGCTGGGTACAGTTCGGCCTCCTCTCCTCGCACAGCCGCCTGCACGGCAGCAAGTCCTACCGCGTCCCGTGGGACTACGGCGAGGAGGCCGTCGACGTCACCCGCGAGTTCACCCTGCTCAAGCACCGGCTCGCCCCCTACCTCCAGCGCGCCGCCCAACAGGCCCACGCCACCGGCATCCCCGTCATGCGCGCCATGGTGCTGGAATTCCCCGACGACCCCGCCGCCGCCGCGCTCGACCGGCAGTACATGCTCGGCGACGACCTGCTCGTCGCCCCGGTCTTCACCGACGACGGCACGGTCGAGTACTACGTGCCGGAAGGAACGTGGACGAACGTCCTGACGGGCGCTCGGATCACCGGTCCCGGCTGGGCCCGTGAGCAGCACGGCTTCCACACCCTGCCGCTGCTGGCGCGCCCCGACTCCGTCATCCCGCTCGCCGCCGACGACCAGCGGCCCGTCTCCGCCTGGGCCGACGGGGTCGAGCTGAGGGTCCACTCCTTCGCCGACGGCGCCGAGCGCACCGTCGTGATTCCGTGCGCCGACGGCCCCGGTGAGGTGGCCCGCTTCAGCCTGCGCCGCCAGGGTGACCGCCTCCACGTGACCACCGACAGCCCGCATCCCTGGCAGCTCCGGTTCGACGGGCCGGACGGCACCGTCCATGCCTGGCCCGCGGGCACCCCGGAGGCCGGCCTCACCTACCCGGCCTGAGCGGGGCGGCTACGGCGTTTTGAAAGTCCCGCCTTGCGGCGGAGCCGGGGCGGGGGACACCACGGCCCGGCTCATGGGGGTGACACCGGCTCAGCGGGCCCCGAGCAGGTGTTCGAGGGCGAGCTGGTCCAGCTGCTCGAAGGCCATGCCGCGTCGGGCGGCGGCATCGACGTCGAACTCGTCGAAGGCGGACCGGTCGGCCAGGAGCCCGGCCAGGCCGTCCTCGGCGGTGGGGAGGGCGAGTTCGGGCAGTCGGGAGGCGGCGAGTGCGGCCTGGACCTCCGGATCGGCCCGGAAGGCGCGGGAACGCTCCGCCAGCAGCAGGTAGTTGCGCATGCAGGCGGCCGCCGAGGCCCAGACGCCGTCGGAGTCCTCGGTGCGCGGCGGCTTGAAGTCGAAGTGACGGGGGCCGTCGTAGCCGGCCGACTCCAGCAGGTCGACCAGCCAGAAGGCCTGGCGCAGGTCGCCCGCGCCGAAGCGCAGGTCCTGGTCGTACTTGATGCCGGACTGGCCGTTGAGGTCGATGTGGAACAGCTTGCCGTGCCAGAGGACCTGGGCGATGCCGTGCGGGAAGTTCAGCCCGGCCATCTGCTCGTGGCCGACCTCCGGGTTGAGGCCGACCCGCTCGGGTCGGTCCAGCTCGTTGATGAACGCCAGGGCGTGGCCGATGGTGGGCAGCAGGATGTCGCCGCGCGGCTCGTTGGGCTTGGGCTCGATCGCGAAGCGCAGGTCGTATCCCTGGCTCTCGACGTACTCGCCCAGCAGGTCGAAGGCCTCCTTCAGCCGGTCGAGGGCGGTGCGCACGTCCTTGGCCGCGCCCGACTCCGCGCCTTCGCGGCCGCCCCAGGCGACGTAGACCGAGGCGCCGAGTTCGACGGCCAGGTCGATGTTGCGGATCGTCTTGCGCAGCGCGTACCGGCGGACGTCCCGGTCGTTGGCGGTGAAGGCGCCGTCCTTGAACACCGGGTGGGTGAAGAGGTTGGTGGTGGCCATCGGCACCTTCAGTCCGGCCGTGTCGAGTGCGGTGCGGAAGCGCTTGACCGCCTGCTCGCGTGCGGTGTCGCCGGCCGCGAAGGGGATCAGGTCGTCGTCGTGGAAGGTGACGCCGTAGGCGCCGAGCCCGGCCAGCCGCTCCACGGACTCGACCGGGTCGAGGGCGGGTCGGGTGGCGTCGCCGAAGGGGTCCCGGCCCTGCCAGCCGACGGTCCACAGGCCGAAGGTGAACCTGTGCGCGGGAGTGGGGACGAGCGGGTCGCTGGTCATGAGGAGCTCCGGTTCAGGGCCGAGGGCTATTTGTAATGGCGAAAAACAAATTAGTATGCCGAGACGCCAGAAGGAACCCCACCGGAGGAACGCATGTCTGCTCAGCGTGTCGTGATCGGTGTCGACAGCTCGACCCAGTCCACCAAGGCCCTCGCCGTCGACCTGGACACCGGCGCCGTCCTGGGCGAAGGCCGCGCCGCGCACGCCGTCAGCGCGGGCGCCGGACGCGAGAGCGACCCCGAACAGTGGTGGCGGGCGCTCGGCGAGGCCATGGCGGGCACCGGCTGGGCGGATCGCGCCGCCGCCTGCTCGATCGCCGGCCAGCAGCACGGCCTGGTCACCCTCGACGCGGCCGGCCGGCCGGTGCGCCCGGCACTGCTCTGGAACGACGTCCGTTCCGCCCCGCAGGCCGCCGAACTCGCAGCCGCGTTCGGCACGGCAGAGCT
>NZ_JBHWBP010000268.1:0-10706 GCF_042735575.1 Streptomyces sp. NPDC059564
GTGCTGCTCATGTGGTCCTCGATTCGTATCGGGGGATGCTCACGGTGTGGTGCGCGGCGTGACGGACGTGCCGTTGATGACGGCGCGGAAGATCCAGGCCAGGCGCTGTTCGGGGCTGCCGGACATCAGGTCGCCGCCGAGCGCGGCGATGCGCGGGTGCGTGTCGGCGGTGACGCCGTGCAGTGCGGAGGCGAGGGCGTTGTGCTCGGCCTCGGCGGAGGCGTCGCGGTCGCGGGTGGCCTGCTCGGCCGCGGTGGCGGTGGCCACCTGCAGCAGCACGTCCACGCCCCAGGCCGCCTGCGCGTCGGGGACGCCGCCTTCGTGGAGCAGGGCGAGGATCGCCTCGACCAGGGACAGGTAGTTCGGGCCGCAGGGGCGGGCCGTCAGTGCGGCGCGCCCGAGGCTGGGGTGCGCGAACAGCACGTCCGTGTAGGACGTCAGGACGCCGGCGAGCCGGTCCCGCCAGTCGCCCTCCCCCGCCAGCGGGTTCAGGTCCACCGCGCCGAGGAGCTCCTCCAGGATGGCGGCGTGCAGCTCGGCCGTGTTGGCCACGTACACGTACAGCGAGGCCGGACCCGTGTCGAGCTCCTGCGCGAGCCGCCGCATCGTGACGCGCTGCAGTCCTTCGGCCCGCATCAGCCCGACGGCGGTGGCGATGATGCCGTCGTGGGTGAGCGCGGGCTTGGAGGGGCGCTCGCGGCGGCTGCGGGGCGCTGGGGTCGTCGGCGTCATGGTTCGAGCGTGACGAACATGTTCGTTACGAACAAGTTCGCAAGACCCTTGGTTCCGTCCCCCCGGCCGAGGTTCCCTTGATCGCCGTCGGGTCCGTAGGCTGGCCGCACATCAGACGGCAGTGGCGCTACGAGTGGACTGCCAGGACGTACCGGGCCGGCCCGGCCCGGCCCCGAGAGACGAAAGTCCCCCTGAACCAGTAGGAAGGCCAGCGGGTGAAGCTGGCGGCGGACGTCCGGCTGGGCGACGCGGTGACGGCGACCGGTGTCGCCGCCGGGACCCTGTCCCTGGCGGCGGGCACCGAGGGCACCGTCGAGCAGGTGGTCGAACACCAGCGGCAGGAGACCCACGAGGTCCGCGAGTACGCGCGCCTCAGCTCGCTCCTCGACGACTTCGGTCACGCCATGCCCCCGCAGAGCAGGACGCAGCTCGAAGAGCGGGTCGGCGCCCTGGAGCCCGCGTGGACCGCCTTCCACGCACAGGCGTTCCCGGTCACGGTGCGCGTCCGCCTCGACAACGGGTTCGTCCTGGACGACGCGCAAGTGGACGCCTTCACGCCCGCCTGACATCCGGGGCGACGCCCGGAGGCGCGCCGCCGAATTCGATCGAGCGGTGGACGCGGAACATCTCGCAGTAGGCCGCCTCCTCGCCGAACCGCTCCACCACCCGGTGGTGGACGTGCTGGCGGTGGGCGACCGCCCCCAGCTGCCGGAACACGTCCATGTCCAGCTGCCGCTGCGAGGTGAACGACTCCAGCGCCTTGACCTTGGCGTCCATCAGCTCCCGCGCGCCGACGAAGAACATCGTCGGCTCGAAGCCGGTGCTGTACGGGGAGCGGAAGTAGCACAGCCCCATGGCCTCCCGCAGGGCCACGGCGGTCACCTCGTCCCCCGTGACGGCGTGGTCGAGGTGCTGGTCCTGCGGGTGGTGCGTGTAGACGACGTCCGGGCGGGCCTCGTCGAAGACCGCGAACAGGTCGGCGTTGATCCTCCCCCGGTGCTCCACGAAGCGGGTGTCGGGGATGTCGGAGAAGGTGTACTCGTCGACCATCAGGACGGCGCCCGCGCTCAGGCATTCGTCCCGCCTCGGCCGTGTACCGTCCGCCTCCGCCGCCCCCGTCGTCAGGCAGTGCACGCGTACGCGCGCCCCCTGCTCGGCGTACCAGCGGATCCGCATGCCCATCGATATCTCGGCGTCGTCGGGGTGGGCGACGACGACCAGGACGCTCTTCATTTCCCTCCCAGTGGGTACAGCCGCGGCCGCTTCCCGGGACCGCCGCCGAGCAGGATGCTCCGCGCCTCGGGGCCGTGGTTGAACAGCAGGTCGAATGCGGTGAGTTCCGCCTGGAACGGCAGGTCCGCCGGATGCTGGGCCTGCGCGTAGCGGGGGTGGCGGTAGTCGAAGGCCCGTACGCGCACCCCCCGCGCCTCCATGACCTCGTACTCCGTCCTCCCCGGGTCCTCCCTGGAGGGGCGGCGCAGGTAGTGGTCCGGGCGTACGGGATGTGCGCAGGCGAGGTAGGTGACCGGGGAGGCCCGGCGGGAGGCGGGTACGGCGGCGGCCGCGCGGAGGGCCGCCTCCGCCAGCATCGTCCCCTTCGTGCCCGCGGCCGCGCCCACGAGGTCCGACCCGCGCAGGTAGGGCGTGGTGATGCCGAGGCCGCCGCGCACGAGGTGGGTCAGCGCGTCGCACAGGTCGATGAGGTGCGTCCAGGGCGCCGCGTACACCGCGCCCAGGGCCTCCTCGTAGTCGCCGAAGTAGGGGGTCGCCTTGTAGACCGACGCGATGCGGTCCCAGTGGGACGCCAGCACGGCCGCCGGGTCCGCCAGGGTCTTCTCCCGGATCGGGTCCCGGCCCGACCGCACCGGAAGGGTCAGCCATCGGCGGGCGCCCCCGTAGACGAACGCCTGGCGGTTCTGCCAGTCGGACCGGGCGAACTGGACGTGGTCGAGCGACACGAAGACGTCCGAGACCGCCATCTTGTAGAAGTAGTAGAGGTGCCGGTGGTACCCGGGCTGGTGTGCCGATACGCGCATGGAGGTCCCTCCCCGTTCTCAGGCCGTACGGGAGCGGCCGTACGCCGGTACGGCGACCGCCGTGAGCAGCAGTCCCCGGCCCGCCGTCCACCGGCCGCGCAGCACGTCGAGCGGCGAGGGCGGGAGGCGTGCCGTGAAGGTGCCGTCGCGCGCGAGGACGACGTCCGCCTGGAGGAAGCCCAGGGGACGGCCCGTCAGCGGATGCCAGGCCTTGTACACGGCCTCCTTCGCGCTGAACAGCAGGCGGTCCCAGGACACCGTGGGGTCCGCCTCCCGCAGCGCGGACAGCCGCCGCAGCTCGCCGGGCAGGGCGACCATGTCCAGGACGGCCGGCGGTACGGCCTCGTCCGGCTCGGCGTCGATGCCCAGGACCTGGTAGGCGGCGCTGCGGGCCACCGCGGCCGCCCGGTAGCCCGCGCAATGGGTCATGCTGCCGACGACGCCGGCGGGCCAGCGGGGCGCGCCGTGGGCGTCGGGCAGCACAGGGCCCGCCCGCTCGCCGAGGCGGACCAGGGCGTGGCGCGCGCACCAGCGCACCGTGGTGAACTCGCGGCGCCGCTTGCCGACGGCGTTGCGGACCACCTCGCACTCGCTGCGGTACAGGACCGCGTGCGCGGGGTCCTCGTACGCCTCCGTGACGGCGACGGGACGGGGCAGGACCCGGTCAAGCACGGGGCACCTCCCCCACCCCGGCGGGTCGCACCACGAAGGCGCTGTGCAGCAGGCGGCCGTCGAGGCCCTGCCAGCGGAACGCGGTCTCGGGGGCGCTGGGCCACCGCAGGTAGTGGAGGTTCCCGACCACTTCGAGGCTCCGCCCCTCCCCCTCCCGGAACGCGATCTTGGAGGACTGGCCGCCGTCGAGGTGGTAGGCGTGACGCGGGTCGACGCCCGACCGTCTGAGGTGACGGGCGGCCTCCAGCGGGGTCAGCCCCCGGAAGGAATCGGTCAGCGGCGCGCCGTCGAACAGGCGGAAGCAGAGCGTGCCGCCCCGCTGCCACAGCAGGGTGCGGGCGTAGCGCACCGGCCGGAACGGGGAGACGCCCAGGCTCGCGTCGTAGGCGGCGACCTCCCCGGCGGCCGCGTCGGCGGCGTTCGGGCCGGCGGAGAGTCCGCAGGCGAGGTCGTCCGCCGCGATGCCCGCGACGCCGGTCACCCGGATCTCGGTGCCCACGGCCAGGGGCCGGGCGAAGGCGGCCGCGACGCGCAGGACGTAGCTGCCGGTGAACAGGTCCGCCCCGCCGCCCGGATGGATGCTGCGGACGGTGTGGACGCCGGGTGCGGTGCGCGCCACGACGGCGTCCACGACACCGTCCTCCCGCGGGGTCGTGTTTCCCGCCCGGTCCACATGGCGGGTGAAGCCGGTGAGCGCGTTGTCGGCGTAGCGGATGGTGCAGTTGGCGGCGCCGAACACGGCGAGCGCGCCCCGGCGGACGGCGTCCGGGGCTCCGGGCTCCTTGGACCCGATCCAGGCGCGGACGCAGCCGCCCGCGCTCAGCGTCCCGGTCGCCGGCAGGGTGCGCAGGACCGGCCGTCCGCGGCGTACGAGGAAGGCGGGTTTGGTCACGGTCGGCAGGCTGACGATCTCCCCGCGGCGGACGCAGAAGTCCAGGCAGGGCTCGGCGGGCCGGTGGTCGGGTTCGTCGGAGATGAAGGAGAAGGAGCCGTTGACGGCCGCGACGCCGTCGGCCCCGCACCAGTCGCGCAGGGGCAGTCCGGCCGGGCCGGACACGGCCTCCACGTGCGCGTCCGCGAGGCGGACCCGCAGCGTGTGGACGTTGGCGAAGTCGCCTCCGCCCAGTTCGAGCGTCTCGTCCTGGAGGCCGACGCCGTGGGACAGGGGCCGGTGGGACGCCGTGACCCGTACGGCGAAGGGCCGCTGGTCGCGGGCGATCCCCTGGACGTCCCGCACCTCGTAGCCGCGGGCCCGCAGGGCCGCCAGGGCCCGTTCTTCCTCGTCGTGCAGGTGGCCGGGGGCGGAGAGCGTCATGCGGCACCGGCCATTCCGGCCGCCAGTTCGCCCGGCGTGAACGCGCCCCGGTCCAGCAGCCCGACCACCGCGTCCCGCAGCCGCGTGCGCGCGTCGGCCGGGAGTCCCAGGGCGTAGGGGACCGTCGCGTTGTCCAGCCGGTACAGGACCACCCCGGCGGCCACGGCCGCCAGCAGGCCCGCCTCGCGCCCCGGGGGCGGGCGGTCGGCGTGGTAGGCGCCGACGAGGGTGGCCGTCAGGGCGGGCAGCAGGCGCGGCCACGCCATGTGGTGGATCAGGAGATGGGCCAGCAGGTAGCCGACGTCGAAGAGGGGCCGGCCGCGGTGCACGTTGTCGAGGTCGCACACGGCGAACCGGCCTTCGGCCAGGCAGAAGTTCTTGGGCGCGAGGTCGCCCAGCACGAGCTGTTGCGGCTCCTGCGCGCGCAGCTCCTCGCACACCCGGTCCAGCGCGGGGTGTCCGCTGCCGCGCAGGGCGTAGCCGAAGACGTGGTCGCGGAACCACAGGTCGCCCTGGGAGCGGATGGCGACCCGTACGTCCCTGGTCGCCCCGTGGATCCGCCGCACGGCCGCGCCCAGGCGCAGGAGTTCGCCGTCGGTGGCGGGGCGCTCGCGCAGGTGGGCCTCGTACGGGCGCCGGTCGGGGAAGACGTCGGTCATGACCATCGCGTGGGCCCGCGGGCGGAACGCCAGGACGCGCGGGAACACGGCGGGCACGAGCGCCCCGTACACGTCGAGGGCCCGCCGCTCGTCGGCGATGTACGCCGGGTCCGTGCGCAGGGAGGGGATGCGGGCGAAGACGGCCGTGCGCACCTTCAGGACGACGGAGCCGTGCGCTCCCTCCACGCGGAACACGTGGCTGACGTTGCCGCCGGTCAGCCGTTCGACGGCGGTGACCGGGCCGACGTGGGCCCGGCAGTCGGCCAGTACGCCGGGCAGCTGGTCGCCGAGCAGGGCGGCGGGGCTGGGCAGGCCCGTGGCGGGGTCCTCCACCGCGGCCGCGCTCACAGCGACACGTCCATCAGATCGGGGGTGCTCCCGCCTCCCGGCCCGGCGTCCGGGCGCGGCGCCGCGCCCTCGTTCGGCCGGAAGTCCAGTCGGGCCACCGCCGGGCCGCCGGTCCACTGCTGGGCGGCCGACAGGTAGGCCCCGGCCATGAGGGTGGAGCCGCGCCGGTGGTCGACGAGCTCCGAGGACATCTCCTCGCGGCCGCGCAGACCGTTGACGTACTCCAGGAACTCCTGCACGGCGCGGCGCCGGGAGGAGGACTGGGTCGGCTCCTGGGGACCGGACGCGGTGACGGTGGACAGCGCGTCGTAGTCGAGCGTCTCGTACTTCTTCCAGCGCGGGTTGAAGCCGCTGTTGCGGAAGACGTGCACCTCGATGTGGCCCCGGCCGCCGATGCCGTAGGCGTCGCCGTCCTCCTCGTCCCCGTCGCCGGCCAGGGTCTGGAGCGAGTGGAAGTGGATCGCCTGGAAGGGGCCCTGCTGGAGGATGTGGCTCTCGTGCCGGACGCGGCCGTTGCCCTTGTAGAGGTTGGCGCGCGCCGGGGCGAACCGTCCGCGCTGGGAGAAGCCGTTGTGCACGAGGTTGATGCTGCCGAGGGTCATGGTCCGGCCGCCGCTCTTGTACGCCATGGAGACGAACGCGTCGACTTCGCCGAACGACTCGGTGGCGGTGAGCAGTTGGCTCTGCGTGTAGGGGTTGCCGGCCTCGAACTCGGGGAACAGCCGCGCGTAGTCGTCCAGGTCGAGCTGGGCGAGGAAGTCGCCGGGACGGCTGAAGTTGGCGTGCACCTCCACGCTGTCGAGCTCCTTGCCGGGTGTCTCGCCCGCCCGCAGCAGCCACGGCACGATGTCGAAGAAGTGGTAGCCGGAGTGGGCGCACTTGCCGTAGCCCTGGTCGAAGGAGTGGTAGGAGATGTCGATGAGCTCGTTGGGCATGCGCCACTGGCCGTCGCTGTGGAAGGACTGCACCGAGGTCAGCGGGCAGTTGGTCTCCTCCGCGATCTCGGCGATCAGCTCCCGCATGCGCAGGAAGGCCGGATGGTGGCGGCGCTGGCACTGTACGGCGACCAGGACTTCGGGGCGGGTGCGGCGCACGGCCTCGTAGCGGCCGAGGACCTCGTCGAAATCGGTGAGGATCGCCGAGGCGCGGTAGGGGTCGACGGAGCAGTTGGTGTGCACGCTCAGCGGTTTGTCGAGCAGCACGCTCAGACCGCGGCCGAGGGCCCAGTGCGTGTAGACCATGTGGAAGGCCGGCTCGGTGGAGACCACGACCGCGTCGATGGCGTGCTCGCGCACGAGGCGGTCGAGCGTGTCGCGCACCGGGGCGGGCAGGGTGCGGCAGGCCGGGTCGAAGGGGGCGATGAGGGTGACGGGCAACGGCTGTCCGGCGGCGGCCGCGTTGAAGGCCGCGATCTCATCGGCGGCGTGCTGGAGGTCGACGCCGATGACGGTGCCGACCAGGCCCGCCTCCCGGCCGGCCGTCAGCGTCGGCAGGTGGTTGCGGCGCGCGTGGGGACCTACGCCGACCACGAGGAGATTCTTCACGTTGCCTTCCCTGTTCCCTCTGACTCGCGCCGGGTGAGTTCCAGTCCGCGTATCTCCGCCAGGACCTGGCCGGCCGGGTCGGCCAGCGTCACGTTCAGGCGTTCGTCCCGCGTGTCGACGGCGGCCCAGCCCTCTCGGTGGCCCGCGCCGGGCGCGGTGTGGACCACGGCTTCGGTCAGGGCCGTGGGCAGGCCTCCCGTGCGGGCGCCCGGGTGGCCTGCCAGCGTCTGGAGGGCGAGGTCGAGCAGGCCGACGTCGAAGAAGGACGGGCCTCGCAGGTCGGCGGCCAGGGCTCCTTCGGTGCGCAGCCGGGCCAGCCGCAGGCCCCCGTGGCGTTCGCGCCGGCAGGAGAGGGTCCCGCGGAACGCCGGCCCGTACGTGATGCCCTGGGTGGCGAACTGTTCCGCGAGGCCGTCCAGGGGCACGGGCTCCGACTCCGGCAGGTCGGTCTCGATCAGCCGGGGCGGGGTCCGGTCCCCGGTCGGCGGGTGCACCGCGGCGCTCGCGTGCCGGAGGGTGACGGGGACCCGCCCGTGGTCGGGGCGCACCGGCGAGCTCTCCACGCTCACGCGCAGGCTGCCGTCGGACTCCCGCACCAGCGTGGTCCGCAGTTCTCTGGGCCGGTCGGGCGCCAGGACGAGCGGCTGGTGCATCCGCAGGTCCCGGAGGGAGAAGCCGCCGGGCCGGTCCAGGCAGGCGGCCGCGGCCTGGCACACCAGTTCGAGGAAGAAGGCCATGGGGACGCGGACGTTGCCGTCGACCCGGTGGTCGGCGAGGCCCGCGTCGAGCCCGGGCTGGTACGTCCACCTCGTCTCCCAGCGTTCCGGGCCGGTCTCGTGGCACAGGTCCACCAGCCTCCCCCTGCCCGCCCGGAGGGAACTCCACGGTGCCGTGGCACGGGTGACGGCGGTTTCGGGGGGCATGCCGCGGTAGCCCAGGGTGAGGCACGTGGGAACCCGGCTCGGGCTGCGCAGCAGTGCTCCGGCCCAGGCCAGGCCCTCGGACACCTTCATGAACGGGATGTCGCGGCCCTCCAGGGCGGCCCGGGAGGACGGGCGTACGGCCATCCCCACCTCGGCCCAGGCGGGCCAGGCGACCGAACGCACCCGTGCGGCGGGGAAGTCCGCCGCCAGCCGGTGCGCGGCGGTGGTGAGGAACTCGCTCGCCCCGGCGTAGTCGATCTGCCCCGGGTTGCCGTACGTTCCGGCCGCCGAGCCGAAGAGCATGATCAGGCGGGTCGCGTCGCCGAGCGCCGGGCTCAGGTTGTAGAGCCCGTCCGCCTTGACGGCGATCGTGCGCTCCCACGATTCCCGGGTCTTGCCGCACAGCGGCTTGCTGGTCTCCACACCCGCGCCGTGCAGCAGGGCCTGGACCGGGCCGCCGGCCCGGACGGTCTCCTCGGCGAAGCGGCGCGCCGCCGGGCCGTCGGTGACGTCGAGGCGCCGGTATTCGGCGCGGGCACCCAGGTCCCGTAGGTGCGTCACGGTCTGGAGGACTTCCAGGGAGCCGGCGATCCGCGCCCAGTGCCGTTCGAAGGCGGGCGGCAGCAGGGTCGGGTCGTCGCGGCGCATGGCCGCGAACTGGCGCCGCTTGTGCTCGCCGAGCGCTTCCGGCGACATGTGCAGGAGCTCGTCGCGGTCGCCGACGCCGAGGGCCGCCTTCACGTCCACCAGATCGGTGGTGCCGAGCAGCACGTAACGGCACGGCACTTCCTCGGCCATCATCCGTACGACCCGGGCCGTCACGCCCCGCGCGCCGCCGGTGGCCAGGACGGTGTCGCCCCGCTCCAGCGGCAGCCGCCCGTCCGCGCCCGGTACGTCGGAGGGCTGCTCGTAGGCCGGAACCAGCGTGGTGGTGTACGCGGCGGATCCGGCGAGCCCGAGTTCGGTGTGGCCGTACGTGGCGTCGGACGCGAGGTCCAGCAGCCGGTCGGCGGTGGCCCCGGGCGGCACGGACGCGCCGATGTCGAGGGCGACGGTCCGCACGGCCGGGAGCTCGACGTGCAGCGCGCGGGCGGTTGCGTGCAGCAGTCCGGCCAGCGCGTCGGCGGAGCGCGCGCCGGTCAGTCCGAAGCTTCCGTCGGCGCGGGTGACCACGGCGAAGCCGCCCGATCCGCGCTCCACCCAGCGCCGTCCGACCGCGGACAGGATGTGGAACAGCGTCCGTGCCACCCCGTGGACGTAAAGGCCCTCCTCGGGGCGGAAGCGCTGTTCGGGGCGGGCCCGGGCGGTGTAGCCGGGCAGGAAGAACACCCAGTCCGGGAGCGGTCCGGAGGTGAGGCGTCCGGCGAGTTCCCCGGCGCCGAGCAGCCGCCCGCGGTAGCGGGAGGCGTGAGCCCGCACGGTCTCGCGTACGGTCACGGCCTCGGCCTCGGCCCCCGCCGCGGCGAGCCGCTCCGCGATCTCGGCGGCGAGGCCCTCCCCGTCCGAGACCACGAGGACCCGACGGCCCGCGAGGTCGCGCCACGGGGCCCGCGACTCGACGCGGGCGCCGGGTGCGGTGGGCGGGACGGGTGAGGCGATGGGTATCAGTCCGAGCATGTCGCGGCCTCCATCGTGGTCAGGGCGCGGTCCGGTGCGGTGTCGGTCAGGCCGATCGCCCACAACTGGGCGGCCGCACGCCGTAGCTGGGCCGGTTCCCCGCCCTTGGGGTGCAGCAGGTGGACGCTCCGCACCCCCTCGGCCTCCGCGGGGAGGTTCTCCGTCACGAGCGAGGACAGGGCCCGCTTCGGGCCGGTCTCCACGAAGACGCGCGCGCCGCGGTCGTAGGCGTCACGGATCATGGTCTCGTAGTAGACGGGCAGGACGTACTGGTCGGCGAGGCTCGCGCGGATCCCGTCCGGCCGCGCGTCCCGCGGGTACGGGCGGGACGTTCGGGTCTCGTACACCGGGGCGCGGGGAGCGGAGAGCGGGACGCCGTCGAGGAACTCCCGGTACGCCGGGACGGCCTCCCGCAGCAGGGGCGAGTGGAAGGCGCGCTCGATGGGCAGCGCGCGGGCCTCGATCCGCTCTCCGGCGGCCCGGTCCAGGACCCGTGCCAGGGCGTCGGCCTCCCCGGCCAGGACGATCTGCCGCCGTCCGTTCCAGTTGGCGATCACGACGTCGGTGTCGTCCGGCCCGATCAGCCGGGCCCCTTCCGCCGGGGAGGTGAAGAGCACGGCCATGCCCTGCGGGGGCCCGCCGCGCGTGCGGCCGGCGATCACTCCGCGCCGGTGGGCGGTGCGCAGCGCGTCCTCGAAGGAGAGGGCCCCGGCGGCCGCCAGGGCGGACACCTCGCCGAAACTGTGCCCCAGGTGGAAGTCGCCCGGCACGCCGAGGGCGGTCAGCCAGTCGCCCAGTACGGTGCTCACCAGCAGCGTCGCGACCTGGCAGTGCTCGGTCCGCGACAGCCACCGCCCGGC
>NZ_JBHWBP010000269.1:0-10700 GCF_042735575.1 Streptomyces sp. NPDC059564
GCTCCCGGGGCCGGGGTGGGGCCCCATTCCCAGCGTTGGGACTGGGAGTTCCACCAGGGGGCGGCATCGGGGGAGGGCATCGTCAGGCTCCCAGGGACGTGAGCAGCTCGGCCAGGGCGGTGGCGGCGCTCACCGACTCCACCAGCGGAGCCCACCGCTCCAGCGCCCCGCGCAGCCGCGCGGGCAGGCCGGGGCGGATCGCGTCGGCCGCTTCCAGCTCCCCCGCGACCCCGTCCAGCTCGGCGTCGAGCGCGCTCCGGTCCTCGCCGCGCGGCACCCGCACGAGCGCTGCGCGCAGTTCGAGCACCGCCTCCAGCAGCTCCGCGGTGCCGGGCGCCGCCGGCGCCCCCGTACCGCCGTGGTGGACGGTGTTGGTGTGCCCGGACCCGCCGATGCTGAACGCGCTGCCGCTGACGTCGCCGAAGCTGACCGAGGGCTCTTCGCCGTTACTTGCCACCGCTGCTCCCCTTGCTGCCCGTACCGCCACCGCCGGCGGTGTTGTGGTGTCCGGTGCCGCCGACGCTGAACGCGCTGCCGTTCACCGACTGGATGAACACGCCGCCCTCCGCGACGTGGACCGCCCGCTGCGCGAACTCCTGCGTGTGCCAGCCCGCTTCGTGCAGGGCGACGGTAACCCCGCCGACGACGCGGTCCTGAATGGTTTTCAGGTACCGGTCGAGGTCCATGAGGTGGAACAGGGAGCCTTCGTCCTGGGCGGCGATCTCCCGTACCGACAGCCCCGGCCCCTCGGGACGGGCCCCGCCGTGGCCGCCGGTGGCGATCCGCCACCAGGTGGCGGCGCCCCGGCCCAGGTTGGCGACGGCGCCCGTGAAGGAGCGGGGCGTGGCGGCGAGCGCGTCGACGCACGTGCCGAACCAGTTGTTGTGCAGCAGCCGGTGGGCGTCCGCGTCGGCCTTCTGGAACCGGGCGCGTACGGGCAGCAGCACGTGCGGGGCCACTTCCAGCATCAGCATCCGGCCCTGGGTGTGGACCCGTACGAACACGCTGACGACGAGGTTCTCGTCCCAGCCGCCGACGCGGATCCGCAGGAAGTGCCTGCGCCGCTCCCCGCCCTCCTCGGTGGCGCCGAGCCGGTGCTCGGTGAACCCCTTGACGGTCAGCGGGGCCGCGTCCCGGTGCGGCAGGCCGTCGGCCGGGAGGAAGACGCACTCGTCGACGACCAGTTCCCGCAGCCGGTCCAGGACGGCGGCCTCGGCCTGCGGCGAGCCGTGCCGGGACGGCACACGCAGGGCCTCCAGGAGCGGCACGATGCGCTCCACGATGTGCGCGTTGGTGAGGGGGTGCGGCTCGCGGCCGGCGCCGAGGTCCTCGCGCGGGCGCAGTTCGACGGACAGCTGCCAGGGCCGGAACGGCTCCCCGGCGCCGGTGAAGGGGCCGTTGATGTCGTACAGGATGAGCGGCGCGTGCTGCTCGGCCCGGATGCGGTCGCGGACCCGGGTGTAGCGGGGGCCCGGCGAGGCCTCGGCGGGATCCTGGGCCTGGTCGGCGTACCGGGCCTGGGACAGCTGGGTGGCGACGATGCGGGCGGCGTGTCCGCGCTGGAGCCCGACGACGGCGACGACGGCGGCGAAGACGACGGGCGTCAGCCACACGGCGGCGGGCGTGCCGGAGTCCTCGTACGGGGAGTCGTAGGGGCCGCTCCCGAAGCCGCCGTCGTAGCCGCCGGGACCGTCGGGGGACACGACGTCGCCGAGGCCGGGGAAGAGGAAGGAGGAGGAGACGCCGACGGAGCCGTCGAGGATCTCCACGACCCCCAGCACGATCACCGCGAACGACCACCACGCGTAGATCCGGACCAGCACGGACAGGATGCGCAGCAGGATGCTGCTCCGGTCGCGGAGCCAGCGGGCGAGGCTCAGCAGCAGGAACGGGATCAGCAGCAGGGCGAGCAGGCCGCTGGTCAGCAGCGAGCCGACGAACCAGGTCCCGAGGACGGCGCCGGCCCAGGCGAGCTCGATGCGGCGGGCGCGGAGCGCGTGGGCGAGGACCCGGGCCGCGTCGAATCCGTAGGAGGGGGCGGCGATCCGCTCCTCGTGCACGAACAGTTCGTCGATCACCCGATCGCGGTACGTGGCGTCGAGGTAGGTTCCCGCGCACAGGAGGCGGCCCGCCTCGCTGACGGCCGGATGCACGGGCGGACGGCCGGCCCGTGGGTCCGCACCGGGGTCACCGGCGGGCTGAGGGGGAATCAGATGGTCGGTCACCGGCCGACCTTATTTTCCGCCTACCGGAACCCGACAGGTTAAAACACGCCAAAGCGCCCCGGCCTGGTTTGGCCGGGGCGCAAGGACGTTCGTACAGGTCAGGCGATCAGATGAGGCCGAGCTCGCGCACCGCGTCGCGCTCCTCGACGAGCTCCGCCACGGACGCGTCGATGCGCGCACGGGAGAACTCGTTGATGTCCAGGCCCTGGACGATCTCGTACTTGCCGTCCTTGGTGGTGACGGGGAAGGAGGAGATGATGCCCTCCGGGACGCCGTAGGAGCCGTCCGACGGGATGCCCATCGAGGTCCAGTCGCCCGCGGCGGTGCCGTTGACCCAGGTGTGCACGTGGTCGATGGCGGCGTTGGCGGCCGAGGCGGCCGAGGACGCGCCACGGGCCTCGATGATCGCGGCGCCGCGCTTGGCGACGGTCGGGATGAAGGTGTCGGCCAGCCACAGCTCGTCGTTGACGACCTCGGCGGCGTTCTTGCCGGCGATCTCCGCGTGGAAGATGTCCGGGTACTGGGTCGCCGAGTGGTTGCCCCAGATGGTGAGGCGCTTGATGTCGGAGACGGCGGCACCGGTCCGGGCGGCCAGCTGCGAGATCGCGCGGTTGTGGTCCAGGCGGGTCATCGCGGTGAAGCGCTCGGCCGGTACGTCCGGGGCGGCGGCCTGCGCGATGAGCGCGTTGGTGTTGGCCGGGTTGCCCACGACCAGGACCTTGATGTCGTCCGCGGCGTGCGCGTTGATCGCGGCGCCCTGCGGCTTGAAGATGCCGCCGTTGGCGGAGAGCAGGTCACCGCGCTCCATGCCCTTGGTGCGCGGGCGGGCGCCCACGAGCAGCGCGACGTTGGCGCCGTCGAAGCCCTGGTTCGGGTCGTCGAAGATGTCGATGCCCCGCAGCAGCGGGAAGGCGCAGTCGTCGAGCTCCATGGCGGTGCCCTCGGCGGCCTTCATGCCCTGGGGAATCTCCAGGAGGCGGAGCTTGACCGGCACGTCCGCGCCGAGCAGGTGGCCGGAGGCGATGCGGAAGAGCAGCGCGTAGCCGATCTGGCCGGCGGCGCCGGTCACGGTGACATTCACGGGAGTGCGGGTCATGGCCTTCTCCGTTAGACAGCTGGCGGTGGGGCGTCCCTGCCCCATGTGCTGGGCCCCAAGTGCTGGGTGGACGCCGCTTCCTTGTCCTTGCGAATCTTGACGTGAAGAGACATCCGCCGTCAGGCTATCCGACCCGCGGGGTCCCGAACCCCCGGGTCCCTGTGGTCCACGGCACACGGACCCTCGGGATCGAAGGTCCGGGCCGCTCAGGAGCCGTTCCCCGCACCCCCGGCGGGCTACTCCACCCGGAAGATCTGCCCCGTCCGGCGGCCCTCGACCGACTTGACGTACGCGTTCGCCGCGCGGGCGACCGGTACGGGGTCGAATCCCGCGAAGGTGTCCCCGTAGACGTCGAGGGACTCGGTGAACACGGTCGGGCTGACGGCGTTGATCCGCTGGCGGCCGGGGAGTTCGATCGCGGCGGCCCGTACGAAGGCCTCCACGGCGCCGTTGGCGAGGGAGGCGACCGACCCGCTGAGCAGCGGCTCGCGGGCCAGGATGCCCGTGATCAGGGTGTACGAGGCGTGCGCGGGCAGGCGGGCGGCGCCCTGGCGGACCAGCTCGATCTGGCTGACGGCCTTGCCCTCCAGGCCGGCGCGGACGTCGGCGGTGGTGAGCTCGCCCAGCGGGCGCCACGGGACGCTGCCGGCCGCGCAGGCCACGGCGTCCACGACGCCGGCCGCGTCGTACATCGCCCGGACGGAGTCGGGGTCGGTGATGTCGACGTGGACGTCCGCGTCCTTGCGGGACGCGGTGAGCACGTCGTGGCCGCGGTCGCGCAGGGCGGTGTGCACGGCGCGGCCGAGCGTGCCGCCGGCGCCGATCAGGAGCACCTTCAGGGGAGTCATGGAACGAGCATCGCGCCCCTCCAATGTGAAGTCCAGCTACCTCTGCTACAGCAATCATTAAGATGAACTCATGCTTGATGTGAAGCGGATGGTCATCCTGCGGGACCTGGCGGAACACGGAAAGGTGACCGTGGTCGCCGACCTGCACCGGGTCACCCCGTCGGCCGTCTCCCAGCAGCTGCGCGCCCTGGAGGCCGAGGCCGGAGCCGCCCTCGTCGAACGGGAGGGCCGCGGGCTGCGCCTCACCCCCGCCGGAACGGCCCTGGCGGCCGCCTGCGAGCCGGTGCTGGCCGCGCTGGAACGGGCCGAGGGGGCGGTACGGGCACTCGACGCGGGACCGGTCGGGGAGCTGCTCGTCGGCTGCGCCCCGAGCGCGCTGGCGACGGTGGCCGCGCCGCTCGTCGCCGCCCTCGCCGTACGCCATCCGGGGCTGCGGCCGCACATCGTCCAGGCCGACCCGGAGGAGGCCGTGCCCCGGCTGCGGCAACGCCGCCTGGACCTCGCGGTGACGTACGCCTACCCGCTGCTCGGCGCCCCGCCCGCGAGCGGCACCACCGCCGTCCCGCTGTTCGACGACCCGCTCTGCCTGGCGCTGCCCGAGGCGCTGCTCCCGGCCTACGGGCGGGACGGGCTGGCGGCGCTGCGGGAGGCCGACTGGGTGTCCGCGCCCGCCCCGAGCAGCTGCCGGGAGATGCTCCTGCACGCGTGCCGCAACGCCGGGTTCACCCCGCGGATCGCGCACGAGTGCGGGGACCTGCGGGCCGGGCTGTGGCTGGTCGGGACCGGGCGGGCCGTGTCGATCCTGCCCGGGCTGCTGTGCGACGCGCCCCCGCCCGGCACGGCGGTGGTGGAACTGCCGGGCCGGGGGCGGACCCTGGAGGCGCTGGTCCGGGCGGGCACGGAGACCCGTCCGGCCATCGCCGCGGCCCTCACCGCACTGGCGGAGATCACCGGACGGTGAAGCGGACCGCGTCCTCCAGGAAGGGGATCTCCAGCCACGGCTTGGGCTCGATGACCAGCGCGAGCAGCGTGATCGCCACGCCCAGCAGCCCGTACGTGACCATGTCCGTGAACCGGGAGCGCACCGCGAGCATCCCCACCGAGGGCAGCACGCGCCGCATCACGGCGGCCGCGATCAGGGCGATGCCGATCAGCAGGCAGCCGAACCGGGGGTGGCTCATCGCCGTGGACAGCAGCCCGGCGGCGGTGGCGGCGAGGACGGCGAGCATCGGCCACTGACGGGCGGGCGCGGGCGCGCCCCCGGGCGCGGCCCGCCCACCGCCCTCGGGCCGCGCGGTGTCCTGCGTCACGGACGGAAACCGCCGGGACGCCTTCGCCGCCTGCGCCTTCGCGCCCTCCGCCTGCGGCTTCGGACCGGGGGCGGCGGCGGGCGGCGTTTCGGAGGTGTCCCCCGGCGGGCCTGTCGGGTCCGCCGGGTCCGCCGCTTCGTGCTCAGCCCGCACTGGAGGTCCGCTCCGCCGCCTCGACGACGTTCACCAGCAGCTGCGCGCGCGTCATCGGGCCGACACCGCCCGGGTTCGGGGAGATCCAGGCCGCCACCTCGGCGACGCCCGGGTGCACGTCCCCGACGATCTTCCCGTTCTCGTCGCGGCTGACGCCGACGTCGAGCACCGCCGCACCCGCCTTCACGTCCTCCGGCTTCACCAGGTGCGGAACACCCGCCGCCGCCACGATGACGTCCGCCTGCCGCAGCAGCCCGGAGAGGTCGCGCGTACCGGTGTGGCACAGCGTCACGGTCGCGTTCTCGGACTTGCGGGTCAGCAACAGCCCGATGGACCGGCCGACGGTGATGCCGCGTCCGAGGACGACGACGTGCGCGCCGGCCAGCTCGACGCCGTGGTGGCGCAGCAGCTCGACGATGCCGTACGGGGTGCACGGCAGCGGGCCCGGCTCGTTCAGCACCAGCCGGCCCAGCGACATGGGGTGCAGGCCGTCGGCGTCCTTGAGCGGGTCCATCAGTTCGAGGACGCGGTTGGTGTCGATGCCCTTGGGGAGCGGGAGTTGGACGATGTAGCCGGTGCAGTCCGGGTTGGCGTTCAGCTCCCGCACGACCGCCTCGATGTCCTCCTGGGAGGCCGTCGCGGGCAGTTCGCGCTGGATGGAGGCGATGCCGACCTCGGCGCAGTCCTTGTGCTTGCCGTTGACGTACCAGCGGCTGCCCGGATCGTCGCCGACCAGCAGGGTGCCGAGGCCGGGGGTGATGCCCCGGGCCTTCAGCGCCGCCACTCGGACGGTCAGTTCGGACTTGATCGCGGCTGCGGTGGCCTTGCCATCGAGAATCTGGGCGGTCATACGGCCATCCTCCCGGATGGAGCGCTCCCGGTTCCAGTCGGGCGGAAACCGGTCGGGTGGCTTCATTGCACTTGCACAACAAGTACGGCCCACCACGGCAACCGGCTGGACAAGGCCGGTACGAGCACACCACGATGACGGTCGGCAACACGATCGCAATGAGTGCCGCGGGCAGTGCCGGGGGGCGTACCGCAGAAAGCCGAAGTCCTCCGTGCGTGCCGTGCGTCCCCGCACTTCACGGAGGAAAGACCCAGATGAGCTTCGGCGACCCGAACAACCCGTACGGGCAGCAGCAGCCGCCGGCCCCGCAGGGCCAGCCCGGTTACGGATACCCGCAGCAGGCCCCTCAGGGCGTCCCGCCGCAGGGTGGCTACGGATACCCGCAGCAGGGCCAGCCGCCGTACGGCGCCGTCCCGCCGCAGGTGCCGGGCACGCTCCAGGCGAACAACGGCTTTATCAACGTCGCCGGCCTGGGCACCGTCCAGGTCGCCACGATGGGCCGCCGGCTCGGCGCGCGCCTGATCGACGGCGTCGCCATCGGCATCCTGTACGCCATCTTCAGCGCGATCGGCTTCGCGGGCATCTTCGGCGCCTCGAAGACCATCGACGACTGCTCCGGCATGGACCCGCTGTCCCCGGCGTACTCGTCCTGCCTCGACGACGCGAACGCGGCGGCCGGCGGCATCGTGATGACCTTCCTCGGCATCATGCTGCTGTTCTTCCTGGTCACCCTGCTCTACGAGTGGCTGATGATCGCCTTCGCGGGCGCGACCCTGGGCAAGATGGCCCTCGGCCTGAAGGTCGTCAAGGAGAACACGGGCCAGAACCCGGGCCTGGGCGGCGGCTTCATCCGCTGGATCATCCCGATCGTCGGCGCGTTCCTCTGCTACATCGGCGCCGTCCTGGTCTACCTGTCGCCGTTCTTCGACAACTCGGGCAAGCTCCAGGGCTGGCACGACCGCGCCGCCGGCACCCTCGTCGTCAAGACGAAGTAAGCGTCGCCGCGTTCACCGCTCGAACGCCCGAAGGCCGCGTCCCCCGATGGGGGGACGCGGCCTTCGGCCTTTGACGGGCCCGCCAAGGGGCCCGTCAGGGTCCGTCAGGGTCCGTCAGTGGAAGAAGTGGCGGGTGCCGGTGAAGTACATCGTCACCCCGGCCTTCTTCGCGGCCTCGATCACCTGCTCGTCACGGACCGAACCGCCCGGCTGGACCACGGCCTTGATGCCCGCGGCGGTGAGGATCTCCAGCCCGTCCGGGAAGGGGAAGAAGGCGTCCGAGGCAGCGTACGAGCCCTGCGCGCGCTCGGCGCCCGCCCGCTCGACGGCCAGCTTCGCCGAGTCCACGCGGTTGACCTGGCCCATGCCGACGCCGACGGAGGCGCCGTCCTTGGCGAGCAGGATCGCGTTGGACTTGACGGCCCGGCAGGCCTTCCAGGCGAACGCGAGCCCGGCCAGTTCCTCGGCGGACAGCGCGTCGCCGGTGGCCAGCGTCCAGTTCGCCGGGTCGTCGCCCTCGGCCTGGAAGAGGTCCGACTGCTGGAGCAGCACGCCGCCGCTGATCGGCTTCAGGTCGCCCGGCTGGTGCGGGGTGCCGTCCACCTTCAGGACGCGGATGTTCTTCTTCTTCGCGAGGATCTCGACCGCGCCGTCCTCGTACGCGGGGGCGGCGATGACCTCGGTGAAGATCTCGGCGACCTGCTCGGCGAGCTCGACGGTCACCGGGCGGTTGACGGCGATGACGCCGCCGAAGGCCGACAGCGGGTCGCAGGCGTGCGCCTTGCGGTGCGCGGCGGCGACGTCCGTGTCCACGGCGATCCCGCACGGGTTGGCGTGCTTGATGATCGCGACGCAGGGCTCTTCGTGGTCGTAGGCGGCCCGGCGGGCGGCCTCGGTGTCCACGTAGTTGTTGAAGGACATCTCCTTGCCGTGCAGCTGCTCGGCGTTGGCGAGCCCGCCCGGCTGGCCGTCCGTGTAGAGCGCGGCGGCCTGGTGCGGGTTCTCGCCGTAGCGCAGGGTCGACTTGCGGTCCCAGGAGCCCGCGAGGAACTCGGGCAGCGGCGCCTCGGGGGACTCCGGGGCGTAGACGTTCGTGAACCAGGACGCGACGGCCACGTCGTAGGCGGCGGTGTGCTGGAAGGCCTCGGCCGCGAGCCGCTTGCGGGCGGTCAGGTCGAAGCCGCCGCCCTGGGCGGCCGCGAGGACGTCGGCGTAGCGGGCGGGGCTGGTGACGACCGCGACCGACGGGTGGTTCTTGGCGGCGGCGCGGACCATCGACGGGCCGCCGATGTCGATCTGCTCGACGCACTCGTCGGGGGTGGCGCCGGAGGCGACGGTCTCCCGGAAGGGGTACAGGTTGACGATCACCAGGTCGAAGGGCTCCACGCCCAGCTCGGCGAGCTGGTTGCGGTGGTCCTCCAGGCGCAGGTCGGCGAGGATGCCGGCGTGCACGCGCGGGTGGAGGGTCTTGACGCGGCCGTCGAGGCACTCGGGGAAGCCGGTCAGCTCCTCCACCTTGGTGACGGGCACCCCGGCGGCGGCGATCTTCGAGGCGGTGGAGCCGGTGGAGACGAGCGCGACGCCCGCCTCGTGCAGACCGCGGGCCAGCTCTTCCAGTCCCGTCTTGTCGTAGACGCTGACGAGCGCACGCCGGATCGGCCGCTGGGTCGTGGTCGGGTCGTTGCTCGCTACGGTCTCTGCGGCGGTCACTGGATTGTTACCTTTCGTCCCTCAATGCGGTAGCCGTGCCGGGCCAGGCGCCCCACGACGTCGACGAGCAGCTGACGCTCGACTTCCTTGATGCGCTCGTGGAGAGCGCCTTCGTCCTCCCCGTCCCGGATCTCGACGACGCCCTGGGCGATGATCGGACCGGTGTCCACGCCGCTGTCCACGAAGTGAACGGTGCAGCCGGTGACCTTCGCCCCGTACGCCAGGGCGTCGCGCACCCCGTGCGCGCCGGGGAAGGCCGGGAGGAGGGCGGGGTGGGTGTTGATGAAGCGGCCGCCGAAACGGTCGATGAAGTTCTTGCCGACGATCTTCATGAACCCGGCGGAGACGACGAGGTCCGGCGCGTGCGCGCCGGTGGCCTCCGTCAGGGCCGCGTCCCACTCCTCGCGGCTCCCGTAGGCCTTGACCGGGCACACGAAGGTGGGAATGCCCGCCTTCTCCGCCCGTTCGAGCCCGGCGATGTTCTCGCGGTCGGCCCCGACGGCGACGACCTCGGCGCCGAAACCCTCGGCTCCGCCGGGGTGGGCGTCGATGGCGTCGAGCAGGGCCTGGAGGTTGGTGCCGGAGCCGGAAACCAGCACGACCAGGCGGGAGGCGGGCATGGAAGGCCCTTTCTTACGGAATTGCCGTCGTTCGTCTTGTGTGGTCATACGAAACTTCGGGGTACCGATATACGGGGAACCATACGAAGCCACCGACCGCCTGCAACGATACCGGCACACCGGACGGTCCCCGAGGGACGGGGGGACGGGTGGGCGGTAGCGTCTGGCGTACACCGCACGCCGGGCGCGCGCCCGGCCCACGACACAGGGGAAGTAACGCACTCGATGCCGGACCGCCGTCAGCCCGACCCCTCGACCGACGACAACCCCTTCGCGGCGCCCCCCGAGGGCCGGCCCGACCAGCCGTGGGAGCCCCGGCAGCCGCAGCGGCCGCAGGACGGCGGCGGCTCCGGCCCCTCGGAACCCGGCGGCCCCGAGGGCCCGGCGCGGTGGGACCCGATGGACCCGCTCCAGCGGCGTGCGCGGTACGCGCTGCTGGCGGGCATGTGGGGCTTCTTCTTCGGGATCTTCGGGATCCCCTCGGTGGGGCTGCTGCTCGGCGCGCTCGCGATCTACTGGGGCGTCAGCGCCCTGCGCGGCCGCCCGGCGACCGAGGCCGACCCCACGACGGGCACCCCGCCCCAACCCGGCGGCCTCGCCGCCCTGGGCCCGGCGGCCCGCCCGCAGCGCGCGGCGGCGATCAGCGGCCTCGTGTCGGCCTCACTGGCCATCCTGCTGGCGGCGAGCTCGTACGCCCTCCAACTGGCGTACAAGGACTTCTACGTCTGCCGCGACGACGCCCTCACCCGCACCGCGGAACTCCAGTGCAACAACCTCCTCCCGGACAACGTCCTGGGCGAAATCCTGAAGGTCCAGCGCTGACCGTTCTTAGCCCCGCCCGGGGGCACCTCCCAGCGGTAGCTGGGGGAGTTTGAGGCGCGGGGGTCCGGGGG
>NZ_JBHWBP010000270.1:0-10659 GCF_042735575.1 Streptomyces sp. NPDC059564
ACCCACAGACTCCGGTCCGCGACCACCGCGCGCAGCCGCTCCGGGTCCGCGTGCAGCAGCTCCCGGTGCAGTCCGCCGAGGATGATCCGGTCCGGGTTCAGGATGTTGACCAGGCCCGCGAGCCCCAGCCCGAGCCGGTCGATGAGCTCCTCGGCGGCCGCCCGCACGCCCGGCTCCGCGTACTCGGTGCGCAGCAGGTCACGGGCCTGCTGCAGCAGCGACACCTCCGGGCCCGGGGTACGGCCGGCCGCGGTGAGGAAGGCCAGCGGGTCGGCCTCCACGTCCAGGCAGCCCCGGCTGCCGCAGTGGCAGGCGCGCCCCTCCGGGTTGACGGTGAGGTGGCCGACCTCCAGGGCCAGCCCGGCGCTCCCGCTGTGCAGCCGGCCGTCCAGGACCAGCGCCCCGCCCACGCCGCGGTGCCCGGTGGCCACGCACAGCAGGTGCTGCGCGCTGCGCCCCGCGCCGTGCCGGTGCTCGGCGAGCGCGGCCAGGTTGACGTCGTTGCCGGTCAGGGCCGGTCCGTCGATCCCGGCCGCCCGCGCGAGCTCCGCGAAGATGGCCCGTACGGGAGATCCGGCCGGCCAGGCCAGGTGCAGCGGGTTGAGCGCCGTGCCGTCGGGCTCCGCGACCGCCGAGGGCACCGCGAGGCCCGCCCCGACGCAGCGCCGCCCGGACTGCGCGAGCAGCGCGGCGCCCGCCTCGACGACGGCGCCGAGGACCTGGGCCGGGTCGGCGGAGACGGTGACCTTGCCGGGTGCGGTGGCCACGATCCGCCCGCCGAGGCCGACCAGGGCCGCCCGGAACCCGTCCGGGTGCACCTGCGCGGCCAGCGCGACGGGGCCGTTCTCGTCGACGGCCAGCCGGTGCGAGGGCCGGCCCTGGGCTCCGCCCGCCCCGCCGGGGCGGGAGTCGACGCGGATCAGGCCGAGCGCCTCCAGCTCGGCGGCGACGGCTCCGGCGGTGGCGCGGGTGACGCCGAGCTCGGCCGTCAGGACCGCACGCGTCGGGGCCCGGCCGGTGTGGACGAGCTCCAGGGCCGGGCCGAGCGCGCCCCGGCCGCGTTCCAGCTTGGTCCTCGCGGAAGCCGCCGAAGCCGCGGAAGCCGCGGAAGCCGCCGAGGCAGCCGAAGCCGTGGACACCGTGGTCACATCCCCCACCCGCGGCGGGGCCCCGTTGCCGTTCATGAAGGGATCCTCGCATGATCGGGAGGCGCCGGGCTCCCGGCTACGGGCCGAGGCCGCCGACCCGCAGTGTGATGTTCAGCCTCCCGGTCAGCCCCAGACCGGGCGGCGCGGTGCCGGGCAGGACCTTCGGCACCCCGTGGAAGGAAAGCCGGCCCGGTCCGCCGAAGACGAACAGATCCCCGCTGCGCAGCTCCACGTCCCGGAACGGACGTCCGCGCGAGGCGGTGTTCCCGAAGCGGAAGAGGCAGGAATCACCCAGGCTGAGCGAGACGACCGGGGCGGCGGAGCGTTCCTCGGCGTCCCGGTGCATGCCCATCCGGGAGTCGCCGCCGTAGAAGTTGACCAGGGCGATGTCGTACGCCTCCCCGGGCGCCAGGGGCGCGGCCCCGGCATCGGCGACGGCCCGCCGGCCGAGGTCGGAGAGCCATCCGGGCATCGGTTTCACGGGAGCCCCGTCGCCGTCGACGGCGGTCCGCGCGTATCCGTACGGGTACCAGTGCAGCCCCAGGCACACCTGCCGGGCGGTCATCGTCCCGCCTCCGGGGGTGCGTACGGTGCGCAGTCCGGCGGGCGGGCGGGCCCACTCGCGGCAGGCCGCGAGCAGCTCCCGCTGGCGCCGCGGCCCGAGCCAGTCGGGCAGGTGAACGGCGCCGGGTGCGATCTCGGCCCGCTCGCGCGGGAACAGTTCCCCGTCCACCCCTCCATTGTCGCGGCAGCGCTGGCAGACTCGCGCCATGAAGATCACCGAATACGTGGAGGCCCTCGACCGGGAGGGCGGGCTGCTCGCCGACGCGGCCGAACGGGCCGGTACGGAAGCCCCGGTGCCGACCTGTCCGGGGTGGCGGGTGAGCGACCTGCTGCGGCACACCGGTGCCGTGCACCGCTGGGCGACGGGGTTCGTGGCGGACGCCCTGGTGGACCCGGTGCCGTTCCCGGACGCGCCGGAACTGGCCGGGCCGGAGCTGCTGGCCTGGTTCCGGGAGGGGCACGCGGAGCTGGTGCGGGTGCTGTCCGGGGCTCCGGCGGACGTGGTGTGCTGGACGTTCCTGCCGACGGCGCCGCCGTCGGCGCTGGCGTTCTGGGCCCGCAGGCAGGCCCACGAGACGACCGTGCACCGCTTCGACGCCGAGGCCGCGCTCGGTCCGGCGTTCGCGCCGGTGACCCCGGAGTTCGCGGAGGACGGGGTGGACGAGCTGCTGACCGGCTTCCACGCGCGGCCGCGCAGCCTGGTGCGTACCGAGGAGCCGAAGACGCTGCGCGTGCGGGCCGCGGACACCGGCGCGGTGTGGACGGTGCACCTGTCGCGGGAGCCCGCCCGTACGGTGCGCGGCGACACCGGGGAGCGGCCGGACTGCGAGCTGACCGGTGAGGCGTCCTGGCTGTACGCGGCCCTGTGGAACCGGATCCCGCTGGCCGGCCCGGGGGTGACCGGCGACACCGCGCTGGCCGGGCTGTGGCAGGAGACCGGCCACATCCGACGGCGGACGCGGGCTCCCCCGCGCGGGGAGGCCGCCCGGGCGCGCGCCGCGCCGAAAATGGATGTGCGGACGGGGAATCCGGTTGACAGGGTGGGGGCATGAACACCCAGCTCAACGACGTCTCCGACGGACCGCAGGACCCGCACGGCACGACCGGATGGATCACCACGCCCGTCGAGGCGGACCTGCTGCGCGGCGCCCTCGAAGTGGAGCGCACCGCGCGCGGCGTACTGCCGCACCGGCTCCCGGCGCGGGCCCGCTCCCAGTTCCCCGACCCGTACCTGGCCACGGTCGAGACGCAGCCCTCCGGCGTACGGCTGGCCTTCCGCACCCGGGCCACCGCCGTCGAACTGGACACGCTCCGCACCAAGAACGCCTACCGGGGCGCCCCTCCCCGCCCCGACGGCCTGTACGACCTGCTCGTGGACGGCCGGCCGGCGGGGCAGGCCACCTCGAACGGCGGCAACGTCCTGCTGGTGGACATGTCCACCGGTTCCGCGGAGTTCCAGCCCGGCCCCGTCGGCACCGTCCGCTTCGACGGCCTTCCCGACCGGGTCAAGGACGTGGAGATCTGGCTGCCGTACAACGAGGTGACCGAGCTGGTCGCGCTGCGCACCGACGCCCCCGTCGAGCCCGCGCCGGACCGGGGCCGCAGGGTGTGGCTGCACCACGGCAGTTCCATCAGCCACGGTTCCAACGCGGCGAGCCCGACCACGATCTGGCCGGCCCTGGCCGCCTCGCTGGGCGGCGTGGAACTGGTCAACCTCGGCCTGGGCGGCAACGCCCTGCTCGACCCGTTCACCGCGCGCGCCCTGCGGGACACCCCCGCCGACCTGATCAGCGTGAAGATCGGCATCAACATCGTCAACACCGATCTGATGCGGCTGCGCGCCTTCGGTCCGGCGGTGCACGGCTTCCTCGACACCATCCGCGAGGGACACCCCACGACGCCGCTGCTGGTCGTCTCCCCCGTCCTGTGCCCGCTCCAGGAGGACACTCCGGGGCCGCTGGCCCCGGACATGGCGGACGGGAAGCTGAGCTTCCGGGCACTGGGCGATCCGGCGGAGGTCGCCGCCGGACGGCTGACGCTGACCGTGATCCGCCGCGAGCTGGCCCGCATCACCGCGGAACGCGCGGCCGATGACCCGTACCTGCACTACCTCGACGGCCGCTCCCTCTACGGGGAGGCGGACCACGCCGCATTCCCGCTGCCGGACCGGCTGCACCCGGACCCGGCGGGCCACCGCCGCATCGGGGAACGCTTCGCCGAACTGGTCTTCGCGAAGGACGGGCCGTTCGGGGCGAGGTAGACGGGCCGGTCCCGGCCCTCGTACGGAGGAGGGCCCTGCGGTCTCGGTGGGGAGGGACCGGAGGGTCCCACCGAGCCGGAACGCCCCCGGTTCGTCAGGCGCGTATGCCCATGCCTGCGCTCGCCGTCAGCGGGGCTTGACGTAGCCGACCCATGCTCTCGGCGGGCACGGACAACACGACGGGACCGACCCTTTCCCTCACGCGGCGGCGCCCCTGTCCGGATTCCCTCCCGCGCCCCGGACGGAGGCGCCGGTGGTGCCGCCGTACAGGGTGCGCAGCCGGGCCTTGTCCGGTTTGCCCGCCTCGGTGAGCGGGATGCGGTCCACGAGGTGGACCCGGCCCGGTGCGTACAGCGCGCCCAGGCGGGCGGCTACGAAGGCTCCGAGACGGTCGGCGTCCGGGGTGCGGCCGGGGGCGGGGACCACCGCCACGTGGAGTTCCTCCGGCCCGTCGGACCCCTCCGGCCCCTCCGCCCCGTGCGTCCCGAAGGCCGCGCAGCCGGCGACGTCGGGGTGCCCCAGCAGCACCTGTTCCGCCTCGGCGGGATACAGGTGGCCGCCGACCACGATGACGACCTCCCCCAACCGGTCCACGAGGTGCAGGTATCCCCCGTCGTCCAGGAAACCCACGTCCCCGGTGGCGACCCAGCCGCCGTCCCGGATCACCGCCGCCGTCGCTTCGGGCCGCCCCCAGTAGCCGGTCATCGTCGTGGGCGTGCGGACGTGGATCTCCCCCGTGCTCCCGGGAGCCAGAGCGGCGCCCGCCGGGTCCCTGGTCTCGACGGCGACCCCGGGCAGCGGGCGGCCTGCCGTGATCCGGCCGCCGGGGCCGGTCACCGTGTGTTCGTGCGGGAGGACTTCGGCGATCGCGCCCGCCTCGGTCTGCCCGTACGAGCCGTGCAGCACCGGGCCGAAGACCTCGGCCGCCCGGCGCAGTCGCGCGGCCGAGGCGGGGGTGCCCCCGTAGCGGAGGCGGCGGAGGCTGGAGACGTCGGTGGTGGCGAGCCGCGGGTGGTCCAGCAGCTCGTACAGCAGGGGCGGCAGGAGCCACAGGTCGGTGACGCGGTGGTGTTCGACGGCCGCCAGGACTCCGGCCGGGTCGAAGCCGTCCTGGAGGATCACGGAGCCCGAGGCGAGGAGGGTCGCGTCGGCGACGATGCCGGCCATGTGGGCGAGGGAGGTGCAGGCGAGGAACCGTACGGGGGCGTCGGAGGGCACGCGGGCGGTGGCGGCGTCCAGGATCTTCCGGTACGGGCCGTGCGCCAGCCGGACGAGCTTGGGCGGCCCGGTGGTTCCGCCGGTGGAGCGCAGGCACCAGTCGTCCTCGGGGCGGGCCGCCCCCGGTATCCGTACGGGTTGTCTCGCCGGTCCCTCGGTGAACAGCCCGGGGTCCAGCGACAGCCGCGCGGGCCCGCGGTCCCCGGCGGGCAGGGCCCGGGCGGCCGCCGCCGCGGCCGGGTCGACGAGGAGCAGCGCGGCGGCGGTGGCGTCCAGGATCCCGGCCGAGGCCGCGGGGGCCGCGGCGGGGCTGAGGTGCACGACCCGGGCGCCGAGCAGGTTGGCGCCGTAGCGGGCGACGAGGGCTTCGGGCCGGTTGCCGGTGAGCAGGGCGACGGTGTCCCCGCGGGTGATGCCGTGGGCGGCGAGCAGCGCGGCCGCGCGGTGGACGCCGTCGTGGAGCTCGCCGGCGGTGAGGGACCGGCCGGCCGCGGTGAGCGCGGGCCGGTCCGGTGAGCGGGCGAGCGAGGCGAGGAGGGCGTCCACGTAACTCTCGTACGGGGGCGGGGTGCTCCGGTGTCCGGGCATGACGGTGTCCCTTCGGGAGGGGGTGGTGGGGTGGGCGCGAGGTCCTCCTCGGAGGCTAGGAGCCGGGCGCCCATGCCGTCCAAGACCGTTTCCGCCATGAGACGGTGCCTTCAGGGTCATGAAAGGGGCTTCGGTGGATCTTCTGTCGTTGCGGTGCTTCCAGGTCGTCGCGCGCTGCGAGCACATCAGCCGGGCGGCGGACGAACTGCGCACCGCCCAGCCGTCGGTGAGCCGGACGATCGCCCGGCTGGAGGCGGAGGTGGGGGTGCGGCTCTTCGACCGCCGGGGCCGCCGGATCCACCTCAACCGGCACGGCGAGGCCTTCCTGCGCCGGGTGGACCGGGCGCTGGCCGAACTGGAGGACGGGCGGCGCGAGTTGGCGGACGCGGCACGCGGCGGCGAGGGCGGCGGCGTGACCGTGGCGAGCGAGACGCTGCTGACCCTGACCGGGTTGCTCGTCGCCTTCCGCGCGGCGCACCCCGGCGTCGACGTCCGGCTGCGGCAGTCGTCGGCGGAGTCGATGGTGCGGCAACTGCGCACCCGTGAGGTGGACTTCTGCTTCGCCTCCCAGCCGCTCGCCGGACCGGCCCTGCTCTCCGTGGTGCTGCTCACGGAAGAGGTGCTGCTCGCGGTGCCGCGCGCGCACCGGCTGGCCGGGCGGGAGGGGGTCGCGGTGGCGGACCTGGCCGGGGAGCCGTTCGTCACCCCGGGCCGGGGCCACTGGCAACGGGTGCTCTCCGACCGTCTGTTCGCGCGGGCCGGGGTGCGGCCGACGATCGTGTGCGAGGGGGACGAGCCGGGAGCCGTCCTCGATCTGGTCGCCGCCGGGCTCGGGGTGGCGCTGGTCCCGGCCATCGCCCGGGCGTTCGGCACCCGGGACATCGTCGGCTGGGCGCGGCTGGACTCGGCGGACGCGCGGCGGGAACTGAGCCTCGTGCGGGCGGAGGACGCCTACGAGTCCCCGGCCGCCCGGGCCTTCGCGGACTTCGCCGTCCGGCACTTCCGGGCGGTTCAGCCGAGGGTGGCCGCGTAGAGGGTCTGCGGCCGGTACATCCATTCGGGCGCGGCGTTCCAGGGGTTGGGCATGGCCCCGCTGGTCGCGTACGCGTATCCGGCGCCGCGTGCGAAGGCGGTGCGCAGGGTGGTGCGCATGGCCGCCTCGTCGGGGACGTCGTGGACGAGGTGCCAGAACGCGGTGCCGTTCGGGTCGAGTTCGGTGCCCGGGCGGTAGCCGTCGAGGGAGTCGAACACGTTGCCGCCGTGCCAGGCCCCCGAGGTGTACGCCGCGTAGGTGTCCTCGAAGGTGACGTAGATGTCGGCGGTGCGGTGGCCGGGTTCGAGGTAGCAGTCGGCGATGGCCGTGCCGGGGTTGTTCACGACGAGGTCGGCGGCGCCGGGGTCGGCGGCGTGCATCGTGTCCTGGACGTAGCGGCGCAGTTCGGCGTACCGGTCGCGGGTGGCGTTGCCGGGGCCGCAGTCGCGGCTGACGACGTCGAAGAAGATGCCGTCGACGTGGAGGCGGCCGCCGGTGTTGCCCGGGGGCTTGAGGTAGTTGTCCACGGAGGCCTTCACGGCGGCGAGGTCCCGGTTGCCGTGGTCGGTGTGGACGTAGCCGAGGACCTTGGTCTTCTCGCCGGTGGCGGTGGTCCCGGCGCGCAGGGCGTCCGCGTGGGCCCGCCAGGAGGCGTCGAAGGGGGCGTCTCCGTTGCCCGGGTTGAGGACGACGACGGAGGCGGCCGGGCCGGTGGCGGTGAGGTGGGCCAGGACCGGGTCGCCGGCCCAGGCGTAGGCGGGCACGGCTATCTCCAGGCCTCTCACGCCGGGCGTCCGGGGTCTGAGCGCGGGCGTGGGGGCGGGAGCCGGGGTCGCGACGGGCGCGGGGGCCGATGCCGATGCGGGTACGGGGGCGGGGGCGGGGGCGGGGGCGGGCGGGGCCGCGGGGGCCGCGGCCGGGGGCCGGTCCCCGCGGGGCGCCTCGGCCGAGGCGGTGACGGCGGGCCCCGGGGCGGGTGCCGGGGCGGCGAGTAACCACGTCACCAGGACGGCGTACAGGGCCTTCACGGCGCGGGCGCGGGCCATGGACTGTTCCTCCGGCGGGGGCAGGGGTTCGACCCGACGAACAGTAGACGCGCGGCAAGTCGGTGAAAGGCGAACCACCCGCATTGGTGGGAGGAACAGAAGAGCGATCTGTCACCTCATCATCTGAACGCCCGCCGGACGCGCCCGCCTTGTACCCCCCCCCCGGTGCTCCTCAGACCGCGGGCAGCCCCACCGCGTGCGCCAGCTGGCCGGCCGCGTGCGCGAAGAACGCGTCCCGCTCCTCGACCACCCGGTTGAACTGGCCGAACAGCTCGGCGGAGACGAGGCCGACGAGCTGCGCCCAGGCGGCGACCAGGGCGGCGGTCACCTCGGGGGGCAGGCCCTCGGCGAAGTCCGCGGTCATCCGGACGGCTTCGGGGCGCAGGGCGGCGGGCAGCGGCGGCAGCGCCAGGCCGTGACCCGCGTGGGCGGCGCGGAGGATGCCGATGAAGGTGTTGGCGACGCGGGAGGCGGGGCCGACGGTGTCCACGGGTGCGCTGTAGCCGGGGACCGGGGAGCCGTAGATGAGGGCGTACTCGTGGGGGTGGGCCAGGGCCCAGGCACGGACCGCTCCGCAGACCGCGGTCCAGCGGGCGCGGGGCGGGGCTCCGGCGGCGAGGGAGGCCGCGGCGGCCTGCTCGGCGGCGGCGCCCACGCTGTCGTAGGCGTCGATGATCAGCGCGGTGAGCAGCTCGTCGCGGCTGGGGAAGTAGCGGTAGAGGGCGGAGGAGACCATGCCCAGCTCGCGGGCGACGGCGCGCAGCGAGAGCTTGGCGGCGCCCTCGGCGGCCAGTCTGCGGCGCGCCTCGTCCTTGATGGCGGCGGTGACCTCGATGCGGGCCCGTTCCCTGGCCCCACGCACGGTGCTCATGCGGCTCAGGGTGCCATACGGGTGGAGCACTGCACAAAGAACGGATCGGCGCTCACTTCCGAGAGCACTGCTCTTGTTTCGGTGCACCGATCCGTGCACACTGTTCTCAAGCGAGAGCACCGCTCTCCCGGTCCGCCCCGGAGGCACCCATGAACGCGCCCACCCCCTACTACGTCCAGGGCAGCCCGCTCGGTATCCGGTTCAACGCCCTCCTCGGCAAGCTCGCCCGCCTCGGCGTCAGCCTCGCCGGCACCGCCGAACTCTCGGTGCGCGGCCGCAAGTCCGGCCAGATGCAGCGGATCCCGGTCAACCCGCACACGTACGAGGGCGCCCAGTACCTGGTCTCGGCCCGCGGCCACTCCCAGTGGGTCCGCAACATGCGGGCTGCGGGCGGCGGCGAGCTGCGCGTGGGCCGCAAGGTCCGCGCCTTCACCGTCACGGAGCTCACGGACCCGGTGGAGAAGGCGGCCGTGCTGCGCGCGTACCTGGAGAAGTGGGGCTGGGAGGTCAACCGCTTCTTCCAGGGCGTCACCGCGAAGTCCCCGGACGCCGAACTCCAGACGGCCGCCGCCGACCACCCGGTCTTCCGCATCACGGTCGCCCACTGACCGCCGCCCGGGCACACCGGGAGGGGTACGCATACAGGCACGGGCACGGGTGCGGGTACGGGTACGACAGAGCCCCGGCCACCCCGCCGCCCCGCGCTCGTCGGACGCCGACCAGGGTCGGCGCCCGACGAGCGGGGACGTCACGGGACAACCGGGGCTCGTACGAAAGGTCCGCCCTGGCAGGGTGCCGGGCGAGGCCGGGGGCCGGGCCTAGCCGCGGCCGCCGCGGGCCTGGCGGGCGTCCAGCAGGTGCAGGGCCTTGCGCGCGAGCGGGTACGTACGCACCAGGTCGGCCAGCGTCGTCGAACCCCGGGTGATCCGGGCGAAGGCCAGCCAGGCGGGCCGCAGGCCCGTGAGCGCCGCGTGCATCATCCCCGGGCGGGACTCGAACACCGTCAGCATCCGCTTGCCGACGCCCATCTCCACGCCCAGCCCGGCCTTGACCGCGAAGGCGTAGTTGAGCGCCTGGCGCCGCGCGTCCACCGCGTCCTGCGCCTCGGAGATCTTGACGGCCCACTCCCCCGCGAGCCGCCCCGAGCGCAGCGCGAAGGAGATGCCCTCACGGGTCCACGGCTCCAGCAGTCCGGCCGCGTCGCCCGCCACCAGGACCCGGCCGCGCGAGAGCGGCGAGGAGGGCTTGCGGCAACGGGTCAGGTGCCCGGAGGAGATGGCCGGTTCGAAGCCGGCCAGGCCCAGGCGGGCGATGAAGTCGTCCAGGTAGCGCTTGGTCGCGGCGCCCTCGCCCTTGGCCGAGATGACCCCGACGGTGAGGGTGTCGCCCTTGGGGAAGACCCAGCCGTAACTGCCGGGCAGCGGGCCCCAGTCGATCAGGACGCGGCCCTTCCAGTCCTCGGCCACCGTCCGCGGCACGGGGATCTCCGCCTCCAGGCCGAGGTCGACCTGGTCCATCTCCACCCCGACGTGCGCGCCGATCCGGCTGGCGCTGCCGTCCGCGCCGACCACGGCCCGGGCGAGCACGGTCTCGCCGTCCGCGAGGACCACGGCGACCGTGCGCCGGTCGGGCACCGCCGCGCCGTGCTGCTCGACGCGGGTCACGGCCGTCCCCGTGCGGAGCGTCGCGCCGGCCTTCTCGGCCTCCGCGACCAGCGCCGCGTCGAACTCCGACCGGTCGATGAGCCCGAAGAGCATGCCCTTCGAGCGCCGGGTGCGGGTCAGCTTCCCGTTGAGGGAGAAGGTGACCGCGTGGATCCGGTCCTTGAAGGGGAGGACGAAGCCCGGCGGCAGGGCGTCGCGCGAGGGCCCGATGATGCCGCCGCCGCAGGTCTTGTACCGGGGCAGTTCGGCCTTCTCCAGCAGCAGGAC
>NZ_JBHWBP010000271.1:0-10603 GCF_042735575.1 Streptomyces sp. NPDC059564
CACCGAGGAGCCGGCCGTGACGGAGCTGCCCGTCGCGGCCGCGGTGTGAACGCGCCGACGGGGGCGACGGCTCCCGCGACGACGGCTCACAGGGGGCCGGCCCCCGGCCCGGCGGCCCCCGGCGCGACGGCGACCGCCCCGGCGGCGACCGGCCGCACGACGACCGACCGGGCGCCGGACGCCGGCCGGACCGCCGACCCCGGCCCCGACCGGCTCCTCCTCCCCCGCCCCCTCTCCGGCCCCGGCCCCGCGCACGCCGTGCTGGTGGCGGCGACTCCGCAGCTGTGGCTGGTGGACACGACGGCCTACCGGGAGCACGCGGTCCGCCACGCACCCGGCACCCTGGACTCCCAGGAGCTGGCCCGGGCCGCCGAGTTCGCCCTCGCCGCCGACCGGGACAGCTACGTCTGCGCGCACGTCGCGCTGCGCCGGCTGCTCGGCGCGTACCTGGGGCTGGCCCCGCGCGAGGTGACCGTGGAGCGGGCCCCCTGCGCGCACTGCGACGAGCCGCACGGGCGGCCCGTACTCCCGGGCGGGGCCCTGCACTTCTCGCTCTCGCACTGCACCGGCATCAGCCTGCTGGCCTTCGCGGACGCCCCCGTGGGCGTGGACGTGGAGGAGCTGGTGCGGCCCGACGTGATCGCGGAGACGGCCGATGTCCTGCACCCGCGGGAGGCCGCCGAGATCGCCCTGCTGCCCGCCGGGGAGCGGCCGCTGGCCTTCACCCGGGTGTGGACCCGCAAGGAGGCGTACCTGAAGGGGCTGGGGGTGGGGCTCTCGGAGGATCCGGCGGCGGACTACGTCGGCTCGGGCCCGGTCCCGGCACGGATGCCGGGGTGGTCGTTGTCGGACGTACGGGTCCCGGAGGGGCACTGCGCGGCGCTGGCCCTCCGGCATCCGCCCTACACCTAGCGGTCACCTGTGACATGTGAAATATTACCTGCGCTCCGAGCCACGGACCGAACTCCCCGAAAGGTCACCTCCGTTGCGCAGACTTGTCGCGACGGGAGCGGCGATATCCCTCGCCGCCCTCGCCCTCCTCTCCTCCCCCGCGGCGGCCGCCGCACCGCCCCCCGCCCCGCCGACGGCCGCGGGCGGCCCCGGGGCCGAGCACGCCGCCGCGCCGCCGCCCGCCCCGCTCGAACTCCAGCGCCAGGCGCTGCGCCGCCAGGCCCTGGAGGAGGTCGCGGCGGGCGGCGCCGCGGCCGGCCTGCGGGCCGAGGCCGACGGCACGCTGCCCCGTACCGCCAAGGTCGGCCGGCAGTACGTAGAACTCGCCCAGGAGCGCAAGGACAAGGTCTTCGTCATCCTCGCCGAGTTCGGCGACCAGACGGACCCCCGCTTCGGCGGCACCCCCGGCCCCCTGCACAACACCATCGGCAAGCCCGCCAAGGACGACAACCACACCCTGTGGCGGGGGGACTTCGACCGGGCCTCCTACCAGCGGCAGTTCTTCTCGACCGACCCCGGCTCGGCGAGCATGCGGGCCTACTACCGGGTCCAGTCCTCCGGCCGCTACGACATGGACGGCACGGTCACCGACTGGGTCAAGCTCCCCTACAACGAGGCCCGTTACGGCACCGACAACTGCACCGAGCCCGGCCAGTGCCGCACCAACTGGGACATGATCCGCGACGCCACCGAGGCCTGGTACGCCGCCGAGCGCGCGAAGGGCCGTACGCCCGAGCAGATCAAGGCGCAGCTCGCCGAGTACGACGTGTGGGACCGCTACGACGCCGACCACGACGGGAACTTCGACGAGCCCGACGGCTACCTCGACCACCTGGTCGTGGTGCACGCGGGCAAGGACCAGACCTGGGGCGGCGGCGCCCAGGGCAAGGACGCCGTCTGGGCGCACCGCTGGTTCGCGTACTGGAACCAGGCCGGCAGCGCGGGTCCCGAGGGGAACAAGGCGGGCGGCACGCCGGTCGGTGACAGCGGGATCTGGGCCGGGGACTACCTCACGGGCGGCGAGAACAGCGGCGCCGGCCTGTTCTCGCACGAGTTCGGCCACGACCTCGGGCTGCCGGACCTGTACAGCTCGGACGGGGACAACTCCGTCAACTTCTGGTCGCTGATGTCCTCGGCGTCCTACCTCGGCAAGGGCCCGAACACCACCGGGGAGATCCCGGGCGACCTCGACCCGTGGAGCAAGCTGCAGCTGGGCTGGCTCGAGTACACGGAGGCCGACGCGGGCCGCCGCACCCGGGCCGTCCTCGGCGTCTCCGGCTACAACACCCCCGACCCGCAGGCCCTCCTGGTCCACCTGCCGCCGTCGGTGACCCGCACCGAGCTGGCCGACCCGTACGAGGGTGCGAGCCAATGGTGGAGCGGCACGGGCGACTTCATGGACAACACCCTGACCCGCACGGTCGACCTCCCGCCGGGCGGGGCCACCCTCTCGGCCCGGGTCTGGTACGACACGGAACAGGACTTCGACTTCCTGACGGTGGAGTCCTCGGTGGACGGCGGCCGGACCTTCGCTCCGCTTCCGGGCACGGTGAACGGCGCCCCGATCCCGCCGAAGGGCCTCTCGGGCACCTCGTCGGGCTGGGCCGAACTCGCGGTCCCGCTCGGTCAGTTGTCGGGAGGTACGGTCCACCTGCGCCTCCGTGCCACCTCGGACGGCAACACCCACGGCCGGGGCGTGGCCTTCGACGACATCCGGATCACCGCGGACGGCGGCCGTGAGCTGCTGCGCGACGGTGCGGAGCAGGGCGCGAACGGCTGGACCGCGCTCAAGTGGTCCCGTACGGAAGGCCGGACGGGCAGCGAGCAGCACCCGCGCGCGTACTTCGTGGAGAACCGCCGTTACACCGGCTACGGCGCGCTCCTGAAGACCGGCCCGTACAACTTCGGCTTCACCGGGGACAAGGTGGAGTTCTACCCGTACCAGCAGGGCGTGCTGGTCTGGCTCTGGGACACCGCGTACAGCGACAACACCACGAAGGCCCACCCGGGCGGGGGCCTCCTCCTCCCGGTCGACGCCCGCCCGGAGCCCCTGAAGTTCGCGGACGGCACGCTCCTGGGCGCCCGCGCCCAGACCTTCGACGCCCCGTTCTCGACGCGCCCGACGGACCGGGTGACCCTCCACAAGGCGGGCGCCCCGCTGGTGATCCCCTCCCGCCCGGGCGTCGCGGTGTTCGACGACCACCGCGGCTCGTACTGGAACGCGGAACTCCCCCAGCTGGGCGTCAAGGTCCCCGACACGGGCACCCGCATCCAGATCCTCAAGGAATCCGCCACCCAGGCCACCGTCCAGCTGAGCCCCTCCACCCCCTGACCCCGCCCGGGCCTCCTCCCGGAGGAGGAGGCCCGACCGGGTCGCGGGTCCCGGGCGGGAGGGGCGGCCGGGACCGGGGTCCTCGGGCACGCAGGCGATGTGCCGTGCGGGGGCGGGTTCCTAGCCTCGGGGCATGCGATCACACGAACCAGTCGCTCACCCCGTCGCTCACTCCATCGCTCACTCCGTCGCGCGCCGCGCCTGCGCCGTGAGCCTCGCCCTCGCCGCCTGCCTCACCGCGTCCCCCGCCGTGGCCGCGTCGCCCGCCGCGCCCACCGACGCACCGCTCGACCGCTACCACCGGCAACAGCTCTCCTGGGGCAGCTGTGTCAAGGGCCCGGACGACACGACGGGCCGCGATCTGGACCAGGCCGGTGTCCGGTGCGCGGACGTGAGCGTGCCGCTGGACTACGCCGACCCCGGGGGCCGCACGATCACCGTGGCGGTATCGCGGCTCAAGGCCACGGACACCCGCCACCGCATCGGCTCGATCCTGCTGAACAACGGCGGCCCGGGCGGACCCTCGGTCCAGTCGCCTCCGGACGTCCGCAAGGCGATGAAGGAAGTCGGCGCGCGCTACGACATCGTCGGCTTCGACCCGCGCTTCGTCGGCCGCAGCACCCCACTGGACTGCGGCTGGCCCGTCGGGTTCGCCTGGTTCTCGGCCGGCGCCGGCCGGGCGGGCTTCGACCGCCAGGTCGCCCTGCAGAAGGACCTGGCCGACAAGTGCCGCGCCGCGGACGCCTCGGTGCTCCCGCACATCAGCACCCGCAACACGGCCCGCGACATGGACGTCATCCGCGGCGCGCTCGGCGAGCGGAAGATCTCCTACCTGGGCTACTCGTACGGCACGTATCTGGGCACGGTCTACACCCAGATGTTCCCCGGCCGCTACGACCGCGTCGTGCTCGACGGAGCCGTCGCCCCCGGCGACTACCGCCCCCGCCTGCTGAAGGGCTCCGAGCGCGAGAACGAGAAGGCCCTCTCCGACTGGGCCGCCTGGGCGGCGGAGCGCCACGACACCTACCGCCTCGGCCGCACCCGCGCCGAGGTGCTCGCCACCGTCGACCGCGTCGTAGCGGCGTCCGCGCGCACCCCCCTCACCATCGGCGTCGGCGCCGACACCTTCCGGATCGACGACACCCAGGCACCGGTACTCCTCTTCACGGGCGTCGCGGACGACACCGATCCGGCCCGGGCCTCCCTCGGCGACCAGCTCTCCGTACTGAACAGGGCCGCGGAGGGAGCGGCGCCGACCGCGCTGTCGCCGGAATTCGCCGCCGGGCTTCGCTACCTGCTCCGCGGCGGGGACGGGCCCTCGGGCGTGCAGAACGCGATCATCTGCGGGGACGGGGCCGCCCCGCGCGATCCCGAGCTCTACTGGCGGGACATCGAACACAGCCGGGCCGCGCACCCCCTGTTCGGCCCGCTGACCAACAACATCGGCCCGTGCGCCTTCTGGGACCGGCCGCGCGAAGAGCCCACCCGGGTACGGCACGACGCCCCGGCCCTGATCGTGGCCGCCACCGGCGACCCGCGCACCACGTACAGGAGCAGCGTCGAGCTGCACCGCCTGCTGCCGAGCTCCAGGCTGCTCACCCTGAAGGGCGCCAACCGGCACGCCCTCTTCGGCCTGTACGGCAACACCTGCGTGGACGACGAGGTCAACACCTACCTGGCCACCGGCAAACTGCCGGCGAAGGACCGGACCTGCGTCAAACAACCCGGCTAGCGCTCAGCCGCGTCAGCCGCGCGGGAGGACCGTGGAGAGGACCTGCGGGAGCGGGTACCAGTCCGCGGAGGTGATCGAGGCGTGGTGGGTGGCCATCAGGGCCACGCGGGCGCGGGCCTCGGCTTCGGTGGGGTGGACCGCGTCGATGGCCGGGGCGACGTTGTGGGCGTCGGTGGCGATCAGGAAGTAGTGGTTGCGGTCGTACCAGGCCGTGTCGATGGAGCCGGAGGCGTACGCGCTCGCGTCGCCGTCGAAGACCACGAACCAGGGGCGGAGCGTGGGGTCCGCGTACCGGTTGCGGGGGTCGCCCGCCTCGGCGCGGTGGACGGCCGGGAAGGCGGCGGCCTGGCCGAGGCGGCCCGACGCGGCGAGCCCGCGCAGGTACTCGGCGTACTCGCGGTCCGTCCAGAGCTTGTCGGCGCTGTTGCCCTCCTCGACGGTGCCGGGGATCAGCTCGACGAGGAACTTCCCGGCCATCGCGGAGCGGGCCGGCCAGGCTCCGGCGCGGGCGGCGGTGTCCAGGTCGGGGTGGCCGGCGGCGAGCTGCGCCGGACGGTACAGGGCGTCGCCGAGCTTCCCGGAGAGCAGCGCGTCGAGGTCGGCGGGGCCGCGGCCCAGATTGGCGGCGAAGCCGTCCTTCAGTTCCAGCTTGAGGACGACCGGGCGGTGGCCGGGGTGGGCGTCGTGCCAGCTGCGGATGTCGGAGAGGCAGCCCGCGAGGTTCTGGTCGCGGGACTTGGTGCGCAGCTGGGCCGGGCTGGTGGCGTTCTCGCAGTTGCTGTTGTTGCCGAAGGGGTTGTCGTGGGAGACCCGCCACGAGCTGCCGAAGAAGTTGGTCCACACGTCCAGCTCGAGCATGGCCGCGCCGGAGTCCAGGGCGTCCGCGAAGTAGGGGTACTTGGCCTTCTCGTACGCGTTGTGCACCCCGACGCCCGTCGAGCCCGCGTACGGCAGGTCCCCCGTGCCCGCCGCGCCCGCCGGGGCCGCGGCGCCCAGGGCGAGGCCCAGGGCCGCGAGGCAGGCCACCGCCGCGCCCGCCGTCCGCTTCCGTATGCTCATGTTTTCGACTCCCGTCCGCCCGTCCGACTGTCCGGCTCAAGTCGGCTGGAGCGTAGGGGAGTTGGATGACGGGCGGAAGGACGGCAGATGGCGGCCGGCGCGCTGTGAGGACCGACACGTTCCGATTCGGGAACTCCTGTCGCCTTTGTACCCGTCGGACGGAGCAACGGATGATCCTCAAAGGCGGGAGCGTCGCATGTTCGGCAAGGTGGGCGGCAGGACGGTACGGGTCTGCGTGCTGGCCGGGGTCTGCTGCACCCTGGTGGCCGCGGGCGTGGCGTACCGCGGGGAGCTGCGCTCGCTGATGGGGCCCGTCGCCGAGGGCGACCCGGCCCGCGGCCGGTACGTACAGGACGCGGGGATCGCCGACGAGGCCGCCGCGACCGCGCTGGAGGGGCTCACCGAGCCGGCCGGGGCCCGCGAGGAGGCCCGGATCCTCGCGGAGACCGCCCCCGCCACCACCCCCTGGCGGCCCTCCGACCCGCTGGAGGCGCGGACCGCGCCCGCCGAACCGGCGATCGGGGCGCTGTTCTCCCCCGGCACGGACTGGGACTCCGACCACCACTGCTCCGCCAGCGTCGTCCACTCCCCCGGCGGGGACCTCGTCGTCACCGCCGCGCACTGCGTGTACGCGGGCGGCTTCCGCACCAACCTCGCCTTCGTCCCGGGGTACGAGGACGGCAGGGCCCCGTACGGCGTGTGGGTGCCGACCCGCGTGTACATCGACCCCCGCTGGGCGCAGGACGCGGACCCCGACCACGACGTGGCGTTCCTGCGGGTGCGGCGGCCCGGGCATCCCGGGCAGCGGCTGGAGGACGTCACGGGCGCGCAGACCATCCGCTTCGGCCTGCCGCTGCCCGCGCCCGCCCGCCTGGTGGGCTACCCGAACGACGCCGAGCAGCCGCTGGCCTGCTCCAACACCGCCGTCGCCGACGGGCCGACGCAGCTGCGGCTGGACTGCGCGGACGTGCCGAACGGCACCAGCGGCGGGCCCGTCCTGACCGGCGGGCACACCCTGGTCGGGGTGATCGGCGGCCGCGACGGAGGCGGCGACGAGGAGACCTCGTACAGCAGTTACTTCGGCGACGACACCCGCGCCCTGTACGAGCGGGCCGTCAAGGACACCGCCTCCTAAGGCGAACGGTGGTGGGGCGGGTAGGCCGGGGACTGCGGGGAGCCGGGCAGGCGCCACTTGGACAGGACCCGGAGCACGGTGCCCGGGCCGAGCAGGGCCGTGGGCGGGGTGGTCAGGGAGAGCACCCCGAAGAAGGACGCGGAGATCGCGGCGTCGGTGTTGGCCCCGACCATCACCCGGGACATGTAGTGCTGGAGGATCCTGGTCGCCCGGTCGGGCGGGGGCCCCTCGGTGCCCGGGTAGCGCAGGTCCTCGCTGGTGGCGATCTGCCAGGCGACGGAGGCCGCCAGCGCGGTACGCCGCTGGACGGACCGGCACGCGGCCGGTATCCGGTCGGCGGCCAGCCCGGCGAGGGCCTCGTCCAGGGCCTGCGCCCCGAGCGCGGCGACGGTCATCCCGTGTCCGTACACGGGGTTGAACCGGCAGAGCGCGTCCCCCGCGACGAGGAGGCCGTCGGGCCGGCGGTCCACGCGCTCGTAGTGGCGCCATTCGTTGGCGGTGCCCCGGAAGCCGGTGGGCGCGGACAGCGGTTCGGCCTCGTGGATGGCGTCGTAGAGGGCGGGACTGCGCAGGCGGCGGGCGAACTCCAGGAAGTCGGGGTCCTTGGTGGGCGGGGCGTGTTCCCCGTTGCCGATGAGGGTGACCAGCCAGCGGTCCCCGTCGATCGGCACCAGCACGCCCCCGCGCGGGCTGTCCGGGCGGCCCTGGACGTACATGCCGCGCCAGGCGCGCGCCGGGTCGGGCGGGGTGCGGTAGGTGCGGCTGGAGTAGCCGAGGTGGGAGTCGTAGCGGGTGACGGGCGGGGCGGGGTAGCCGAGGGCGGCCAGCCAGGCCGGGGTCTTGGAGGTGCGCCCGGTGGCGTCGACGACGAGCCGGGCCGGCAGGGGGCCGTCCCCGCGCAGGGTCACCCCGGCGACGGAGCGGCCGTCGGCCCCGGCGAGGAGCCCGGTGGCCAGGCGGCCACCGAGCACCCGTATCCGTCCGTCGCGCAGCACGGCCCGGCGCACCGTCCAGTCGATGAGCTCCCGGCTGGCGAGCAGCACCCGGGCGCCGGGTACGGGACCGAACCAGTCGGCCGGGCTCAGCCACAGGAAGTCGCGCGGGGACTCGGCCACCACGGCGCCGGCCGCCGTCAGCTCCTTGGTGATGCCGGGCAGCAGCCGCTCCATCACGTCCACGCCCCGCGCCCACAGCACGTGCACGTGCCGGGACTGCGGAACTCCGGGCCTGAACCGGGGCCCGTCCTCGGGCAGTTCGTCCCGTTCGACGACGGTGACCCGCGCGAACCGCTCCGCGAGCACCCGTGCCGTCAGCAGTCCCGCGAGCCCCGCGCCGAGGACCACGGCATGGTCGCGGCCTTCTGGGTGGTTGTCCGGAGTGTCGTCCATGGTGACGAGTGTCCGGCGGCCGCAACCCCGGGGATGAGACCCCGCCCGGGGCGGACGGATGCACGCCGGGGGCGGACGGGGGCACGCGCACGGGACCCCGCCACGACGGGGTGCGACCGACGTGACGGCGCCTGCGGGCCGCCGGGAAGCGCGCGTTCCCTGCGGAACCCCGCCTCCGCCTGAGGATCCTCAGCGCGGCAGCGACGCGTACGAGACCCCCGTGAGCTTCTCGGAGGCGGCCCAGAGCCGTTCGCCCGCCTCGTCGTCCAGGGTCCGCTTCGCCCGCCAGGAGGGTGCGGGGGCGCCGCGCCAGCCGAGCCGGGGGCCGAAGAACGCGTCCTGCCCGACTCCGGGCGCGGTGGCCGCGTAGAGGGTGGGCAGGGCGCCCGAGGCGGCGGGTTGCGCGATCAGGCTGTTGCCGAGGGCCATGACGCGGGAGCCGAGCGTGCGGCCCTCCTGGACGGAGGCCCCGGCGTGCAGGTTGGTGCTGGCGTAGCCGGGGTGCGCGGCGGCGGCGGTGATCGTGGATCCGGCGGCGGTGAAGCGGCGGCCGAGTTCGTGGGTGAAGAGCAGGTTGGCGCTCTTGGAGCGGCCGTACGCGGTCCAGCGGCGGTAGCCGTCCGCGCTCCGGGCGGGATCGGGGTCGAGGTCTTCGGGGCGTACGTCGCCCAGGACGTGGAACCCGCTGGAGACGTTGACGATCCGGGCGCCGGGGCCGGCGGCCCGCAGCCTCGGCAGCAGCAGGCCGGTCAGGGCGAAGTGCCCGAGGTGGTTGACGCCGAACTGCGTCTCGAACCCGTCGGCGGTCCGCCCGTAGGGCAGCGCCATCACCCCGGCGTTGTTCACGAGGAGGTCCAGGCGGGCGTGGCCCTCCCCGAAGGCCCGCGCGAACTCCCGTACGGAGGCCAGGTCGGCCAGGTCCAGCGCCGCGAACTCCACCTCCGCGCCGGGCACTTCACCGCGCAGCCGGACCACGGCGGCCCGGCCGCGCGCGGCGCTGCGGCAGGCCAGGGTCACGGCGGCACCCCGGCGGGCGAGCTCGCGGGCGGTGACGTACCCGATGCCGCTGTTGGCCCCGGTCACGACGGCGGTCCGGCCGCTCTGGTCCGGGATGTGCGTAGCGCTCCAGGCGGTCACGGCGACTCCCTCGCGGATGTACGGGCTCCGGCACTCGCCGCCACCCTACTCAGCCCCCTCGGCGTCACCCCACGGGGCCCGGGGACCGGCACGCGCCCGGCGTCGGCCGCCCCGGCGTCGGGGGCACCACCGGCCGGGGGCCGCCCGGCAGGGCGGTGGCGCCACCATCCCGGGTCCGCCCTGCGGGGCCCTGGCTCCGGGGGGCCGGTGGGGGCGGCGGTAAGCTGCGGAGCCGTCCCCGCGCGTTCCCTTCTCCCGTCCCCGAGGTACTCCGCCGTGAGCTCCGCAGCACCCCCCACCCCCGTGACGGTGGTCGGCCTCGGCGCCGACGGCTGGGCCGGGCTCAGCTCCGGCGCGCGCTCCGCGCTGGCCTCCGCCGAGGTGCTGATCGGCGGGCCCCGGCAGCTGGACCTGCTGCCGGCCGGGCCGTGCGCCGGGCTGCGGGTGGCCTGGCCGAGCCCGCTGCGCCCGGCCGTGCCGAAGCTGATGGCCGAGCACGCGGGGCGCCGGATCGCGGTGCTGGCCAGCGGCGACCCGATGTTCTACGGGATCGGCCGCGCGCTCTGCGAGGAGCTGGGCGCGGACGCCCTGCTGGTCCACCCGCACCCCTCCTCCGTCTCCTACGCCTGCGCCCGCCTGGGCTGGCCGGTGGAGGACACCGAGGTGGTGACGGTGGTCGGCCGCCCGGTGGCCCGCCTCGCGGCCGCCCTGCACGAGGGCCGGCGGGTGCTGGTGCTGAGCGCCGGCGCGGGCAGCCCGGCCGAGATCGCCGCCCTGCTGCGCGAGCGCGGCTTCGGCCCGAGCCGGATGCGGGTGCTCGAACAGCTGGGCTCCGAGCACGAGGACGCGTACGAGGGCACGGCCGCCCC
>NZ_JBHWBP010000272.1:0-10589 GCF_042735575.1 Streptomyces sp. NPDC059564
CCAGTCCACCAGGTCCCGAACCACCGCGTCGGCCAGCAACCGCCCCCGCAGGGTCAGCACGGCCCGCCCCGCCTCGTACGGGGCCGCTTCCAGCAAACCGTCCGCCAGCGCCGCGCGAGAGGCGGCCAGCCCGGCCGGCGCGAGCAGCGACAGCGGGACGCCGTCCACGAGGCGCAGCTCCAGCAGGATCCGCTCCACCCGCCGGTCCTCCGCCGACAGCAGCTCCCGCCCCGCGCCCGGGGAACGCCCCTCGGCGAGGGCCGCCGCGTAGGCGCCGGGGTGCTTGACGTTCCACCACCGGACCCCGCCGACGTGCGAGTGGGCGCCGGGGCCCGCGCCCCACCAGTCGGCGCCGCGCCAGTACAGCTCGTTGTGCAGGCAGCGCCCGGCCTCGGTGGTGGCCCAGTTCGACACCTCGTACCAGGAGTACCCGGCCTCCGCCATGACGGAGTCCGCGATCAGGTACCGGTCGGCGTGGACGTCGTCGTCCGTCATCGGGACCTCGCCGCGGCGGATCCGGCGGGCCAGCTGCGTGCCCTCCTCGACGATCAGGGCGTACGCGCTGATGTGGTCCGGCCCCGCGCCGAGGGCGGCGCTCAGGGAGGCCCGCCAGTCCTCGTCGGACTCCCCCGGGGTGCCGTAGATCAGGTCCAGGTTGACGTGCTCGAAGCCCGCCGCGCGGGCCTCCGCGACGCAGGCCTCGGGGCGCCCGGGGGTGTGGGTGCGGTCCAGCACCTTCAGGACGTGCTGCCTGGCGCTCTGCATGCCGAAGGAGATCCGGTTGAAGCCGCCGGCGCGAAGCTCCGCGAGGTACTCCGGGTCCACCGACTCCGGATTGGCCTCGGTGGTGACCTCGGCGTCCTCGGCCAGCCCGAACTCGTCCCGGATCGCCGCGAGCATCCGTACGAGGTCCCGCGCGGGCAGCAGCGTGGGCGTGCCGCCGCCCACGAACACCGTCCGCACGGCCCTCGGGTCGTCCCCGAGGACCTTGCGGGCCAGCCTGACCTCGTCGATCAGGGTGTCGGCGTAGTTCTCCCGGGAGGCGAGCACGCCGCCGGTGCCCCGCAGCTCGGTGGCCGTGTAGGTGTTGAAGTCGCAGTACCCGCAGCGCGTCGCGCAGTACGGGACGTGCAGGTAGAACCCGAGCGGCCGGTCCCCGGCACCCGCCAGGGCGTGGAGAGGCAGCGAGCCGTCTTCGGGCATGGGTTCACCGTCGGGCAGTGCGGAAGGCATGGATCCATTGTCCCGCACTGCCCCATGGTCGTTTACGCGCCGGAGCGGGGCCCGGTCAGGCCTCGCGGGAGCCCGCGTACATCTCGTCGATGAGGTACTTGAACTCGCGCTCGACGACCGGGCGCTTCAGCTTGAGGCTGGGCGTCAGGTCGCCGTGCTCGACGTCCAGGTCGCGGGGCAGGAGGCGGAACTTCTTGACCGTCTGCCAGCGCTGGAGGCCCTCGTTCAGGGTCTGGACGTACGTCTCGATCAGGCGGTTGGTCTCGGGGGCCGCCAGGACCTCCGCGTACGTCTTGCCCTCCAGGCCGCTCTCGGCGGCCCAGACCAGGATCGACGGCTCGTCGAGGGCGATCAGGGCGGAGCAGAAGTTACGGTCGGCGCCGTGCACGACGATGGTCGACACGTACGGGCAGATCGCCTTGAACTGGCCCTCGATCTCGGCCGGGGCGACGTACTTGCCGCCCGAGGTCTTGATCAGGTCCTTCTTGCGGTCGGTGATGCGCAGGTAGCCGTCGGGCGACAGCTCGCCGATGTCGCCGGTGTGCAGCCAGCCGTCGCTCTCCAGGACCTCGGCGGTCTTGTCCGGCTGGCCGTGGTAGCCCTGCATGATGCCGGGGCCGCGGAGCAGGACCTCGCCGTCGTCGGCGATGCGGACCTCGGTGCCGGGGAGCGGCTTGCCGACGGTGCCGGTGCGGTAGGCCTCGCCGGGGTTGACGAAGGAGGCCGCGCTGGACTCCGTCAGGCCGTAGCCCTCCAGGATGTGGATGCCGGCGCCGGAGAAGAAGTAGCCGATCTCGGGGGCCAGGGCGGAGGCGCCGGAGACGGCGGCGCGCAGGCGGCCGCCGAAGGCCTCGCGGAGCTTGGAGTAGACGAGCGCGTCGGCGATCTTGTGCTTGGTGGCGAGGCCGAAGGGGGCGGTGGCCTGGCCGGTGCGGCGGAAGTTGTCCTGGGTGACCTTGGCGTACTCGCGGGCCACGCCCACCGACCACTGGAAGATCTTGTACTTGGCGCCGCCGCCGGCCCGGGCCTTGGCGGCCACGCCGTTGTAGACCTTCTCGAAGATGCGCGGGACGGCCGCCATGTAGGTCGGCTGCACGATCGGCAGGTTCTCGATGATCTTGTCGATCCGGCCGTCGACGGCCGTGACGTGCCCGACCTCGATCTGTCCGGAGGTCAGGACCTTGCCGAAGACGTGGGCGAGCGGCAGCCACAGGTACTGGACGTCGTCCGAGTGGATCATGCCGGTGGCCACGGTGGCCTTGGCCATGTACGACCAGTTGTCGTGCGGCAGGCGTACGCCCTTGGGGCGGCCGGTGGTGCCGGAGGTGTAGATGAGGGTGGCGAGCTGGCCGGAGGTGATGGCCGCGATCCGCTCCCTGACCGCCTCGGGGTGCTCGTCCAGGTACTTCTTGCCGCGCGCCTCCAGGTCGGCCAGGGAGAGCACCCAGCCGTCCGGGTCGCCTTCGGCGGCGACCGCGTCGGCCGCCTCCAGGACCACCACGTGCGCGAGGTTCGGCAGGTCGGCGCGGCGCTCGCGCGCCTTCGCCAGCTGGGCCGCGTCCTCGGCGATCAGCACCCGGCTCTCGGAGTCCGAGAGGATGAACGAGGACTCCTCCGCGTTGGTGCTGGGGTAGATGGTGGTGACCGCGCCGCCCGCGCACATCACGCCGAGGTCGGCCAGGATCCACTCGACCCGGGTGTTGGAGGCGAGCGCGACCCGCTCCTCGGAGCGCAGGCCCAGGTCGATCAGACCGCCGGCGATGGCGAAGACCCGTTCGGCCGCCTGTCCCCAGCTGAGCGACTTCCAGTCGTCGGGGCCTCCCTCCGGGCCGGCCGCGGGCACCGGGAAGCGGTAGGCCTCCGCGTTCGGTGTGGCGGCGACGCGTTCAAGGAAGAGGGCCGCCACGGTGGGCGGGCGGTTCTCGAGCATGGTCTGTGTGTCGCTCACGACATCCTCCGGACCGGGGTCCACGCGGCAGGGCGTGGGCGTGGGGGCGCTAGGAACTGGCGGGTTGTGCTGGCACCTTTTGAAACTGGCGAGTAACCATCGAGCAGTGATCAGGGTAGAGGCCGTGCGCCCGGTGCGTAAGGGGCTCCGAGCGGCCGGTTCATAACGAAAAGGGCCCCCATGCGTGTGCATGTGGGCCCTTTCGTGCGACTCGGCAGCTGTCGGTTACCGGCCGGTTACTTCTTCTTGCCGCCGGACTCGTCGCTGGAGAGGACGGCGATGAAGGCCTCCTGCGGGACCTCCACGGAGCCGACCATCTTCATGCGCTTCTTGCCTTCCTTCTGCTTCTCCAGCAGCTTCCGCTTACGGGAGATGTCACCGCCGTAGCACTTGGCGAGGACGTCCTTGCGGATGGCGCGGATGGTCTCGCGGGCGATGACGCGGGAGCCGATCGCGGCCTGGATCGGGATCTCGAAGGCCTGCCGCGGGATGAGCTCGCGCAGCTTGGCGACGAGGCGCACGCCGTAGGCGTAGGCGGCGTCCTTGTGCGTCACGGCGGAGAAGGCGTCGACCTTGTCGCCGTGGAGCAGGATGTCGACCTTGACCAGGCCGGAGGCCTGCTCGCCCGTGGGCTCGTAGTCCAGGGAGGCGTAGCCGCGGGTCTTGGACTTCAGCTGGTCGAAGAAGTCGAAGACGATCTCCGCGAGCGGGAGCGTGTAGCGGATCTCGACCCGGTCCTCGGAGAGGTAGTCCATACCGAGGAGGGTGCCGCGGCGCTGCTGGCAGAGTTCCATGATCGCGCCGATGAACTCGGAGGGCGCGAGCAGGGTGGCCCGGACGACCGGCTCGAACACGTCCCTGATCTTGCCCTCGGGGAACTCGCTCGGGTTGGTGACGGTGACTTCCTTGCCGTCCTCCAGGACGACCCGGTAGACCACGTTGGGCGCGGTGGCGATCAGGTCGAGGCCGAACTCGCGCTCCAGGCGCTCGCGGACCACGTCCAGGTGGAGCAGGCCGAGGAAGCCGACGCGGAAGCCGAAGCCGAGCGCCGCCGAGGTCTCCGGCTCGTAGACGAGCGCGGCGTCGTTGAGCTGGAGCTTGTCCAGGGCCTCGCGCAGGTCCGGGTAGTCCGAGCCGTCGAGCGGGTAGAGGCCCGAGAAGACCATCGGGCGCGGGTCCTTGTAGCCGCCGAGGGCCTCGGTCGCGCCGTTGTTCAGGCTGGTGATGGTGTCACCGACCTTGGACTGACGGACGTCCTTCACGCCGGTGATGATGTAGCCCACCTCGCCGACGCCGAGGCCGTCGGAGGGGGTCATCTCCGGGGAGGAGACGCCGATCTCCAGCAGCTCGTGGGTGGCGCCGGTGGACATCATCCGGATGCGCTCGCGCTTGTTGAGCTGGCCGTCGACGACACGGACGTAGGTGACCACGCCGCGGTACGAGTCGTAGACCGAGTCGAAGATCATCGCGCGGGCCGGGGCGTCCTTGGGGCCGACCGGGGCCGGAACCGTGGCGACGATCTTGTCGAGCAGCGCGTCGACGCCGAGACCGGTCTTCGCCGAGACGCGCAGCACGTCCTCGGGCTGGCAGCCGACCAGGTTCGCGAGCTCCTCGGCGAACTTCTCCGGCTGGGCGGCCGGCAGGTCGATCTTGTTCAGGACCGGGACGATCGCCAGGTCCTTCTCCATCGCCAGGTACAGGTTGGCGAGGGTCTGCGCCTCGATGCCCTGGGCGGCGTCCACCAGCAGGACCGTGCCCTCGCAGGCGGCGAGCGAGCGCGAGACCTCGTAGGTGAAGTCGACGTGACCAGGGGTGTCGATCATGTTCAGGATGTGCGTGCTGCCCTTGTCCGCACCCTCGGTGGGGGCCCAGGGCAGACGGACCGCCTGCGACTTGATCGTGATGCCGCGCTCACGCTCGATGTCCATGCGGTCGAGGTACTGGGCGCGCATCTGCCGCTGGTCGACGACGCCGGTGAGCTGGAGCATCCGGTCGGCGAGGGTCGACTTGCCGTGGTCGATGTGCGCGATGATGCAGAAGTTGCGGATCAGCGCCGGGTCGGTACGGCTCGGCTCGGGCACGTGGCTGGGGATCGCGGGCACGCAGTGTCCTGATTCTCGGGGCGCAGTCGGAAGCGTTGTCTGAGCGAAGGTCGGATGTCGTCGCCTTCTGCTTCGTCGGCGCGATGTCGGATCTGTACGCAGGCTCCCATGGTCCCATGGACGGGGCAGTGCGCTCGGTTTGGGCCGGTCGGAGCGCGCCTGGTAGCCTGGGCAGCTGTGTCTCGTATGCCCTCTCAGCTGTCGGGACACAATCCGAAGATCAAATCTCTGAACCTGAAAAGGCTCTTTCGTGGCGAACATCAAGTCCCAGATCAAGCGGAACAAGACGAACGAGAAGGCGCGCCTGCGCAACAAGGCCGTCAAGTCTTCGCTCAAGACCGCGATCCGCAAGGCCCGCGAGGCCGTCGTCGCCGGTGACGTCGAGAAGGCCACCGTGGCTTCTCGCGCCGCCGCGCGTGCGCTCGACAAGGCTGTCTCGAAGGGTGTCATCCACAAGAACGCCGCCGCCAACAAGAAGTCGGCGCTGGCCCACAAGGTTGCCACCCTCCAGGGCTGAGCTCCTGATGTGAAACGCCGGTAAGGACCCAGCGGGCCCTCTCTCCCGCTCCGGACCGGCACACCGCGCCGCACACGAAGCGTTCGCCACGCGGGTGCGGCGCAATCCAGAAGTAACACGAAGGCCCCGGCCTCGCCCTTCCCCAGGGCGTGGACCGGGGCCTTCGCGCATCCCGATGTCGTACGACGGCCACCCGGCCGGGACCCGCGGACGTACTCCCGCTCCACCGCGGGCGGAGCCACCGCTCCGCCCGGTCTGCACCCGCCCGGCCGCGCCGTCCCCGCGGACCTGCCGGAACGACCGCCCGACAGCCGACGCCCGACGCCCGACGCCCGACGCCCGACGCCCGACGCCCCCGGAACGCTAGCGGCGCTGTTGGGGGCGGGCCGCGCGGGCCACCGCGACGACCGCCTTCTCCAGGGCGTACTCGGGGTCGTCGCCGCCACCCTTGACCCCCGCGTCGGCCGCGGCCACGGCACGCAGCGCGTCCGAGACCGCGTCCGCCGACCAGCCCCGCATCTGCTGCCGGACCCGGTCGATCTTCCACGGCGGCATGCCGAGGTCCCGCGCGAGGTCGCCGGGACGGGCACCGCGCGGGGCGGAGGCCAGCTTCCCGATCGCCCGGACCGCCTGGGCCAGCGCACTGGTGATCAGCACCGGTGCCACCCCGGTCGACAGGGACCAGCGCAGGGCCTCCAGGGCCTCGGCCGCCCGCCCCTCGACCGCCCGGTCGGCGACGGTGAAGCTGGAGGCCTCGGCCCGGCCGGTGTAGTACCGGCCGACCACGGCCTCGTCGATGGTGCCCTCTACGTCCGCGCACAGCTGCGCCGCCGCGCTCGCCAGCTCCCGCAGGTCGCTGCCGATCGCGTCGACCAGGTTCTGGCAGGCCTCGGGGGTCGCGGAGCGCCCCAGCGTCCGGAACTCGCCCCGTACGAACGACAGCCGGTCCGCCGCCTTCGTCATCTTCGGGCAGGCGACCTCCCGGGCCCCCGCCTTGCGGGCCGCGTCCAGCAGGCCCTTGCCCTTGACCCCGCCCGCGTGCAGCAGGACCAGGGTGATCTCCTCGTACGGCGCGGCGATGTAGGCCTTGACCTCCTTCACCGTGTCCGCGCCCAGGTCCTGGGCGTTGCGGACGATCAGGACCTTGCGCTCGGAGAACAGCGAGGGGCTGGTCAGCTCGGCCAGCGTGCCGGGCTGGAGCTGGTCCGACGTGAGGTCGCGCACATCGGTGTCGGCGTCGGCCGCGCGGGCGGCGGTCACCACCTCCCGCACGGCACGGTCGAGCAGCAGGTCCTCCTGCCCCACCGCGAGGGTGAGCGGGGCAAGCGGTTCGTCGGTGGGGTTCTTCCTGGTGGCCATCGCCTCCAGCATCCCACGACGCACTGACAGTCCCCCGCGCCCGGTGCCCGAGAATGGTCGGGTGAACGTGCGACATGTACTGGTCCTGCCCGACCGCGACGCCGCCGAGGAAGTGGCCCGGGAGGCCGTCGACCGCTTCGGCCTGCCCGAGGAGCCCCAGCTGTTCCGCGACGCCCTCGCCGGGGAGGACGACGCCGAGGACGCCCAGTGGCTGGTGGTCGTCGAGGACCCGCGGGAACGGCTCGACACCACCTCGCTGGACGACCTCGCCGCCGAGTACGAAGGCTGGCTGGAAGCCCCGTAACAGGGGCCCCGCGCCTACGCCTTGTGGACGATCTGCACGTCCAGCTCCACTTCCACGCTCGACCCGATCGCCGCGATGCCGTGCGCCAGGATCGACTGCCAGTTCAGCGTGAAGTCCTCGCGGTGCAGTTCGGTCGTGGCACGGCAGGCGGCCCGCGGCTCGCCCTCCAGGCCCGTACCCGTGCCCAGGTACTGGGTGTCGAGGGTGACGGACCGGCTGACGCCGTGCAGGGTGAGCGCGCCCGCGACCGCCCACCGGCTGCCGCTGCGGTGGATGAACCGCTCGCTGTAGAACTCCACCGTCGGATGCCGGGCGGCGTCTAGGAAGTCCGCGGAGCGCAGGTGGTCGTCCCGCATCCGCAGACCCGTGTCGATGCTCGCCGCGTCGATGATGACGTGCATGGAGGAGTCCTCCATGCGCTCGGCTATCCGTACCGCGCCGGCGAAGGTCGTGAACCGGCCGTGGATCCGGGCGAAGCCGATGTGCCGGGCGGTGAACCCGATCGACGAGTGCGTCGGGTCGAGCTCCCAGTGCCCGGGCTGCGGCAGCAGCGGCGGCTCCACCGCGTCCAGGATGATCTCCGCGGTGCCGGGCTGCGCCGGGTCCCCCACCAGCGTCGCCCCGTGGAAGGGCGCGTACCCCTCGGCGGTGACGGAGAGCCGGTACTCCCCCTCCGGCATGGCTGCCGTGAACCCGCCGTAGGGATCCGTCTCCCCGCTGACGACCCGTCTGCCGATCGGGTCGGTGACCTCGAACTTGGCCTGGCGGACCGGCTGATGGACCGTGTCGAGCACTCGACAGCTCAACAGTCTTGCCGTGGGCGGCAGTGTCAGCGTGGCAGATGTCTGTGAGCTGGCACTCCCGGCCGTCTCCATCCCCCGTCGGCGACCGAACATGGCTTGTGCACCCCCGTGCTGTGTGGACTTGGACCGTTCTGGCGAAGACGCATTCGATCATGCTGTCGGGTTGTGGGCAAACAGAATGGTCGCGCCCGGTATGCCCGGACCGGTTCCGTCGCCGTCCGGCCGGAAACGCTCGCATCAGCGAGCCGCTTCCGGTGACGGCCACGGAGCCGTCCGTGTCGGTGCGCAGCACGGCCGTCCCACGGGCCCTCAGCTGCGCGAGCGTACCCGGTGCGGGGTGCCCGTAGCGGTTGTCCGCGCCGACGGAGACGATCGCGAGCCGTGGCCGGATCCGGTCCTGGAGCCCGGGGTCCTGGTGCGCCGAGCCGTGGTGGGCGACCTTGAGGACGTCCACCGGGCCCAGCTCCGGATGCTCCCTCAAGAGTGCCTGCTGGGAAGGCGGTTCGAGATCTCCGAGCAGCAGGAGCGTCAGGCCCGCCGTGCGCACCAGCAGGACGACGCTGGCGTCGTTGGGGCCGTCCGGCGGCGGTCCGGAGGCCGACGGCCACAGCACCTGCCACTCCAGCGGCCCGGCCCTGCGCCGCTCCCCCGCTCCCGCCGCCACCACGGGCACCCCGGCCGCCGCGGCGGTCCGCCGGACCGCGGCCGCCTGCCCGGGCGGCTCCTCCAGGGTGGTGGTCTGAATCACACCGACGGACCGGCCCCTCAGCACCCCCGAAAGCCCTCCCACGTGGTCGGCGTGAAAGTGCGTCAGCAGGAGCAATGGGACGCGATTCACACCCAGGGCGCGCAGGCAGGCGTCGACCGGACCCGGCTCCGGTCCGGCGTCCACGACGAGGGCCGTCCCCGGCCCGGCGGACAGCACGGCGGCGTCCCCCTGGCCCACGGCGCACTGGACGTACCTCCAGTCCGGCGGTGGCCAGCCGCCGAGCGCACGGGGCAGCAGCGGCGGCCGCAGCACCACGACCAGCAGCAGCACCACCAGGCCGGCCCGGACCCCGCGCCGCCGCCCGAACCGGGCCCCGAGCCCCACGGCGGCCAGCGTGACCGCGGCGAGCAGCAGTCCCCCGCCGAGCCCGCCCGGCCAGGCCAGCTCCGCCCCCGGCAGCCCGGCCCCGGCCCGCGCCACGGCGGCGATCCACCCCGCCGGCACCCCCGCGCACCAGGCGAGCAGCTTCGCCGCGGGCATCCACAGCGGGGCCACGGCGAGCGCCGCGAAGCCCAACACCGTGGCCGGCCCCGCCGCGAGCTCCGCCAGCAGGTTGCACGGCACCGCGACGAGGCTCACCCGGGCGGAGAGCACGGCCACCACCGGCGCGCACACCGCCTGCGCCGCGGCGGCCGCCCCCAGGGCGTCGGCCAGGCGCGGCCGCATCCCGCGCCGCCGCAGGGCTTCGCCCCACCGGGGCCCGAGGGTGAGCAGCGCCCCGGTGGCCAGCACCGAGAGGAGGAAGCCGTAGCTGCGGGCCAGCCAGGGGTCGTAGAGGACCAGCAGCAGGACCGCCCCGGCCAGCGCCGGGATCAGGGACCTGCGCCGCCCGGTGGCGAGGGCGAGCAGGGTGACCGCCCCGCAGGCGGCGGCCCGCAGCACGCTCGGCTCGGGCCGGCACACCACCACGAAGGCCAGCGTCAGCGCGGTCCCGCCCAGGGCCGTGGCCCGCAGCGACAGCCCCAGGCGGGGCGCGAGCCCGCTCCGCTCGACGTGCTGCGCGCGGGCCGGGGCCCCGATGAGCAGGTACAGCACCACGGTCAGGTTGGAACCGGAGACGGCCAGCAGGTGCAGCAGGTCGGTGGCCTTGAACGCCTCGTGGAGGTCGGACGGCACCCGGGAGGTGTCTCCGACCACCAGCCCCGGCAACAGGGCCCTGGCGTCGGCCGGGAGCCCCTCGGTGGCCTCCCGCAGCCCGGCCCGCAGGGTCCCGGCCACGCGCTGCGCCTCATCGGGGCCACCGGTCACCACCGGCGGGGTGTCCGCCGCCGGGCGGAGCAGCGCCACGGCCCGTTCCCCGTCCCGGGCCGGAGCCAGCCGGGCCACCACCGTCACCCGCGTCGAGGGCTGCAGCCGGGCCCAGAGCGGATGCCCGGCCAGCACCCGTACGGGCGTCTCCACCCGGGTCCGCGCCCCGTCCGGCCCCGTCACCCCGGTCACCACGGCGTCCAGCGCCACCACGGGCGGCCCGCTCCCGCCACGGGTGGCCCGGGGGTCGGACCCGACGGTGAGCTCCACGAGGACCCGGGCGTGCTCCCGGGCCAGCCCGGCCAC
>NZ_JBHWBP010000273.1:0-10562 GCF_042735575.1 Streptomyces sp. NPDC059564
ACCCCGGAGGAATGGCACGCGGCCCTCGACCCCACCATCGTCGGACTCTCCCTCGTCACCCGGGAGTTCGTCGCCGGACTGCCCGAACGCGACGCCGGGGCCGCGATCGTGAACATGGCGTCGATCTCGGCGCACATCGCGCAGAGCGGCTACCTCACCTACAACACCGGCAAGGCGGCCGTGCTCGGATTCACCCGGTGCGCCGCCCAGGACCTCGCCCCGCGCGGCATCCGGGTCAACTCGGTCAGCCCCGGGACGGTGTGGAACGCCAACAACGAGCGCTACCACCGCGAGGTCCTCGGCCTCGACCGGGCGACGGCCGAGGCCGCCCCCGAACACGGCGGGAAGTTCCTGCTCCGGCGCTTCGCGGATCCGGCGGAGGTCGCGGCCCCCATCGTGTTCCTGCTCTCCTCCGAGGCGAGTTTCATCACGGGCACCGACCTCGCGGTCGACGGCGGATATCTGGCGGTTTGACACGGTGATCGATCTCCACACCCAGCACGACCGGTGCGGGCACGCCACCGGATCGCTGCGCGACTACGTCACGGCGGCCCTCGACCGGGGCGTCCACGTCCTGGGCCTCTCCGACCACGCCCCGATGTTCGCCTCCGACGAGGACCAGGCCCTGCCGCGCGTGGCCATGCCCAAATCCCACTTCCCCGCCTACATCGCCGAAGCCCTCGCGCTCAAGGAGGAGTTCGAGGGCCGCATCGAGATCCTCGTCTCCGCCGAGGCCGACTACCTCCCCGGCGGGACCGAGCCCTACCGCCAGGCGCTGAGCGGTCTCCCGCTGGACTACGTCATCGGCTCGGTCCACATGTTCGAAGACCGGGACATCTTCGACACCACGCGGTGGGAGACGGTCGACGAGTCCGAACTCCCGGCGGTCAAGGCCCGGTTCTTCCAGGAGGTCGCCGCGTCGGCGCGCTCCGGGATCTTCCACGTCATGGGGCACGTGGACGCCCTCAAGGGCAACCACCCCGTCCTCGGCGCCGTGCCCGCGCCCGCCGCCACCGACGAGATGCTCCGCGCGATCCGGGACTCCGGCTGCGTGATGGAGCTCAACACCTCGGGCGGCACCAAGAAGTGCGGCGGCTGGTACCCCGAACCGGACGTACTGGAACGGGCCCACCACTTCGGCGTACCGATCACCTTCGGTTCCGACGCGCACGTCCCCGAACGCGTCGCCGACCAGTACGAGCAGGCCGTGGAAGTGCTGCGCGGCATCGGCTTCCGCACCTGGACGGTGTTCCGCCGCGGGACCCCGCGGACCCTGCCCCTGCTCTGACCGACCCGAACAGCCCCTGGAGCCCGTATGCAGGCCATCGAACTCACCCGCCACGACCCCGCCGGCGCGACGACCCGCTTCCTGCGCGTCCGCGGCCAGCCCCTGAAGATCGTCACCGATTCGCCGGGGGCCGACGGCCTCGTCTCGGAGACCTTCTCCCCCCAGGGCATGCTGGGGGTCGTCGACTCCCCGCACGAACCCGACCCGGACCTCACCATCGTCGACCTCGCGCGCGACCCCGCCGACATCGACGAACTGCTGCGCGAGGCCGCCGGCGCCGCCGTGCCGGGCGAGTACGAACTCACCCGCCACTACCGGCTGCCCCGCTACACCGCCGACACCTTCACGGTCTTCACCCTCCGCGACGTGAACTCCGACGAGGCGGCCGCGCTGATCCGCACCGAGGGACGCGTCACGATCGTGCGTCCCCGCTCGAACCTGGGCGACCGGTGGCTCACCCGGATCATCCGCGACGCGGCCACGAGGATCGCCAAGGCCGAGGGCTCGCTCGTCCTGCACTCCTCGGCGTTCGTCCACGACCACGGCGCCTACCTGGTCGTCGGCGACTCCGGAGCCGGTAAGTCCACGACGGCCGTCGCGCTCGCCCGCCTGCTGCCCTCGTCCGGCTGGATGGGCAACGACCGCATGCACCTGGACCGGCGCCACGACGCGTACCACGTCACGGCCTGCCCGCTGCCGCTCGCCATCAACAAGGGCTCGCTCGACGTCATGGGCATCACCGGCTTCGGGAACTGGTCCGTACGGGCCGGCTTCCCGCCGCCGGACTCGGACTGGGACCGGTTCCAGGGCGAGGACAAACTGAAGCTCAGCTCCCGGGAGGTGGAGCGCCACCTCGGCGTGAAGGTCGTGCCGGACGCACCGCTCGCCGGGGTGATCCTGCCGCGCGTCGACCTCGCGGCGGGCTACTCCCTCGAAGCCGCGAGCGCCGCGTACGCGGCCGAGGTGATCGCACGGAACTGCTTCTCCCTCGACGACAACCTCTACGGCGAGGACTGGCTGGAGGTACCCGTCCGGCGGCCCGGCGCACCCCCCTCGCTCGACGCCTTCCTGGAGCACCTCGCGAAGCTGCCCGTACTGCGCTGCACCCTGGGCGGGGCGGCCGACGTGGCGCGGCTGGCGGAGGGGGTCAGGGAGGCCGCCCGGGCGTGAACCCGCCGCTCAGGGGCGGTGGCGGCGCCCGGCCGCCGCCGCCACCTCGGTCACCAGCTCCAGATTGCCGGGCAGGCGCGCCCAGAACCGCGCGACCCAGTCGAGGTACCACGGCACGAGGCTCGCGCCGCGCTCCCCGAGCAGCAGCAGGTGCTCCCGCCGGGGGAGGAACCACAGGGCCCCGAGCCGGGCCAGGTCCGCGGCGTCCGCGTACGGCAGGCCCGGGGCGGTGCGCAGGTGCTCCAGGAAGCGCCGGACCGCCGCCCCGTCCAGTACGAAGTCGCCGCGGCCGCGGCGGCAGGTGAGCCACAGGGCCTTGGCCGCGTCGGCGGGCCGCCGGGAGAAACCGGTCTCGTCCCAGTCGATGACGGTCAACGGCCCCTGGTCGCCGTCGCCGTCTCCGTCTCCCTCTCCGTCTCCGCGGATCAGGTTCCGGCCGTGCAGATCGCCGTGGTGGACCACCAGGGCGTCCGTGTGGGTCAACCGGGCTGCGCTGTCCGAGAGTTGACCCAGGTGTGCGTCCACGGCCCGGGCCAATCCCACCCGATGCCCGGTCAGAAAAGGTTCCACGAGGGCCCGTTCCTGCTGCCCGTCGGACAGCCACGGCGACGCGTAGTCCCCGACGGTGTCCTCCGCCACGGCGAGTCTGTCCGCGCCCGCCGCGAGGGCGGAGAGGACGCCGGCCAGCGCGGCGACGTGCTCCCGCGCGTCCTCGGACGCCGCTCCCGGCACGAACGGCCGGATCACCACCATGCGCGGCCGCTCCCCGGGGTGCAGCCCCAGGCCGATCACCGGCGGGTACCAGGCGCACCCGCGCAGCGCCGCGTCCACGGCCGTGACGCGCCGCAGCTCCGTGTCCGTGGACCGCTCCGGGCAGTGCACCTTCACCGAGAGCTGCCGCCCGCCGTCGGCGACCCGGTACGAGGCGTTGACGCCCCGGCCCTCCAGGGCCCGCGCGCGCCCGGCCGCGATGACCTCCATGACCCGCCCGACCGAGGGCCCGGGCAGCCCGCTCACGCCGGGCCGCCGCCGTCCCCGTCCGGCTTGCCGTCGAACCAGTCGTCGACCGCCGCCGCCATCCGGGCCACCGGCTGGGAGCTGTCCAGCCGCAGCACCGGGCACGGCCGCTCCGCCAGCCAGCGGTCGTCCACGTCCCGGCTCCGGCTGGTGACCGTGCTCTCGTCGTAGCCCCGCGCCCAGTCCAGGAACTCCCGGTGCGCCGACTCCAGCCGGCCGCCGCGCGCGATCGTGTCCCCGTACCGGACCACCTCGCGGCGCATCAGCCGGTCCATGCGGCGCTCCCCTTCGAGGGACAGGTACACGATCGCGTCGACCCGCGCGATGACGCCGTCGCCCCAGCCCCGCAGCGACCCCGACAGCACCCACGCGTCGCGCGGCACGAACAGGGCTTCCATCAGCGCGAGCCGCTCCTCGGCGGGGCGTTTGTGGGTGTAGGGCGGCGAGGTCGGCAGCCAGAGGTAGTCGTCGACGTCCGCGTGCGGAACGGCCCACCGCGAGGCCAGGGAACGCCCCAGCGTCGTGGTCCCCGTCCCGCTCGGACCCGTGACCAGCAGGCGACGCCGGCGCATGTGCCGTCTCCCCTCGTCGTGCCCCGGCGCACCTCGGCGCGCCCGGCCGTTCCGCCCCGCCGCCGACCCGGCCGACAGGACCCGTCCGCTCCCGATCCTAGGGGCCGACGGGCCCCCGCCGCCGCGGACGGCCGGATTCCGACGGCAGACAGATCCCGGCGGCGCCGCTACTGTCGCCCGCATGCCGACCGCGCTCGTGACCGGTGTCTCCCGCGGCCTGGGCGCGCACCTGTGCCGTGCGCTCAAGGCCGCCGGGTACCGCGTGCTGGGGGCGGGCCTCGCCGCCGCCGCGGGGCACGACGCGCTGGACGACTACCGCCGCGTGAACCTGCGCGAACCGGTCCCGGAGGACCTGTTCGCCTCCGAGGACGTCGACGTGCTCGTCAACAACGCCGGGGTGTACCTCGACGACCCCCGCCGCGGCTACGGGGACCTCTTCGCGCTCTCCCACGACGACCTGCGGACTACCTTCGAGGTCAACCTCTTCGCCGCGGCCCGGCTGGTCCTGCGGTACGCGCCGCTCATGATGGCGCGGGCCTCGGGCCGGATCGTCCACGTCTCCTCGGGCATGGGCCGGCTCCAGGACGCCGACGGGGCCTCCTTCGCCTACCGCTCCTCGAAGCTGGCCGCCAACTCCCTGGTCCTCACCGTGGCCCGGCACTTCGCGGACCGCCCCGGGGACCTGTCGGCCTTCGCCTACTGCCCGGGCTGGATCCGGACCGGCATGGGCACGCCGTCCGCCCCGCACGACCCCGCACCCGCCGCGGCCGACCTGGTACGGCTGCTGGACGCCCCCGCCGAGGCCTCCAACGGCCGCTTCTTCCGGGGCCTGCGGGAGCTGGGCTGGGACACCCGCGGGCCCTGGGTGGGGGACGGGCCCGCGTAACCGGCGCACGAGCCCGGCGCGCCCGTCCGTCCGAGGCGCCCTTGTCACGGTTCGACCGGCCGACCTAGGCTCGCACCGGACATATCACCTGGCCGAACCGGACGGTACCGGGGGGATTCGCCCCGGCGCGGTTCGCCGCCACCACGCTGCCCCTTCGGGCGCGGACCCAGACCTCGGGGTGATGCACGCACATGACCGCTTCCGGCACCACGCACCACTACGTCGTCCGTTCCCCCTTCGCACGCACCGGCCTCAGCTGCTCACGTCCCGTCGCCGAGCACATCGACCGCCTCGCCGCCCCCTACCTGACCCTCCTGCCCGGCCCCCGCGAACCGGGCACCTGGCGGACCATCGCCGACGCGGCGCCCCCGCGGGGCGCCGTACCGCACTCGGTCACCGCCCAGGGCGAGAGCGCCGTCGACTACGCCGTGGACCATCCCCGCAAGGAGCTGTACCACCTCGCCCCCCGGGGCGAGTCGTGGGTCACCCAGTCCCTGCTGCGCGCCACGCGCGCCATCCACCGCAGCGAGGCCAGCCGGCAGGGCGTCCTGTTCCTGCACGCGGGCCTGGTCCGGCTCGGCGGCCTGGGCGTCGCCGTGGTCGGCGGCAGCCGGGCGGGCAAGACCTCGTTCGTCATGGCCGCCGTGCTCGGCGGAGCCGGCGTCATGGTCTGCAACGACGACGTGAGCCTGACCGCGGACCGGGACGGCGGCGGCGTCACCGGCGCCGGCTGGCCCCGGTCCATCTCCGTCCGGCTGGACACCCTCGACCTGCTGTTCGGCAAGGACCGCGCCGAGGCCGTCCGGGCCTCGCTGACCCACCCCGCCAACGAGACGCTGCTGAGCCTGCGCGACTCGGGCGTCGAACGGCACGGGACGGCGCTGATCTACCCCTGGGAGTACGCGGACCTCCTGGGCACCGGCATCGGCCGGTCCGCCCGGGTCGACGCGATCGTCCACCTGAGCCTGGCCGACCACCCGTCCGAAGCCGAACTGGCCCCCGTGGCACCCGCCGAGCGGGGCGCGCTGCTCGACCGGCACGTCCTCGCACTGCCCAACAAACACCTCAACATCTTCGGCCACGAGCCGGCCCCGGAACGCCTGCGCCGCACCCGGCAGGCCCTGACCTCCCTGCCGACCTTCCGCTTCCGGTACGAGTTCCAGGACGTCCGCCGCCAGGTCGACCGGCTCTCCGGCCACCTCCGCGCACGGATCGCGACGCCGTGACACCGGTGCGCGGGCGCCGGCCGGGCGGCGCGGGCGGCCCGCTCAGAGGCCGAGCGGCACGGGCCGTACGGGAACCCCGCCGCGGACCAGCGCCGTCAGCGGGGTCCCGAGGTCGCGCGGCGAGAAGAGGTCCGGACCGCCGTACTCCACGACCTCCCGCAGCGGCCACCACCGGATCCCGTGGATGTTCTCGGCGGCGAGCTCGTCGTCGGCCAGCGTCCCGCGCGGCGTGAACGACGCGGTGCGGACCAGGAAGTAGTCGTTGACGATCCCGTCGTACCCGCGGCTCATCCCCGGGTCGAGGACCTCCTGGTGCCACACGTGCGGCGGATCGCCGGTGACGGCGAGCCCCACCTCCTCGTCCAACTCCCGCCGCAGGGCGCCCAGAAGGGTCTCGCCCGGCGCGACGCCGCCCCCCGGAGCGGCCCACACCACGATCTGCCCGGAGGGGTCCGGAAGCACGAACCGGCAGAGCAGCAGGCGGTCGGCCTCGTCGAGGACGAGCGCACGTACGGCGTGCCGGAGATTCACCTCGGTCATCGGGCCACGGTATCCGCGACCCGGCCCGCGCACCGGGTTTTCGCAGATACCGATACAGGGGGCATATCCGGACAGGAAACGCACACAGAACGGCCGAAACCGCGGCCTTGATGCCCCGATGAACCCTCTTCTACGGTGTCCACTCCACCAGGACACCCCGACCCACCCACCGAGAGGGGACCCGTGGTCTTGCCCTCCTTCCGCACGCACATCTCCGCCGTCACCGGCATGGACGACTTCGACGAGGCGGAGGTGCTCGAAAAGATCCACCTCGCCGACGGAGACGTCCTGATGCTGTCGGGCTCGCTCGTCGACGGCTCCGGCACCCCGTCCTCGGACTTCGACTTCTCCGTCATCGCCCCCGCCGAGGACGGCAGGTTCCACCGCGACACCTTCCCCCGCGCGCGCCACATGCGGTACTACACCAGCGGCGACCGGGTGAAGGCCAGCTTCGACTACCTTCCGCACAGCCTGCTCGGCGTCGACGTCGAGTACTGGACGGCGCCGGAGATCACCGCCATGCTCGCCGCGCACGCGCAGCTGTACACCCACATGCGGGGACGCGCCCGCAAGTCCTCCGCCTTCGCCGCCTCCGCCGTCGACTTCCGGCTCCTGTCCCGCCTGACGTACGGCGTCCCGCTGACGAACCGGGCCGCCTACGAGAAGATCACGGCGGAACTGCGCCCCGGCGAGATCTGCTACACGGCCTTCCGCACCGCCGTCGGCAGCTACCCCGACTTCCGCGACCTGGCCGGCATGTGGGCCCAGGGCGACCACGCGTGCGCCCTCACCGCCGCCCGCAAGCTCGGCGTCGACACCTTCCGGGGCCTCACCCACGTGTACGGGAACACCAACCGCAACCCCAAGTACCTGCCCCGGTTCCTCTCCCGCCTCCCCGAGCCGCTCGCCCCGCTCGCCGAACGCTACCGCCGCCTCGCCACCCTCGGCCCGGCCACACCGGACGCCGTGGCCGGCACCGTCCTGGAATGGCTCGACCTCATCGACCTCGCCTTCGCCCAGATCCGCCGGGCCCGCGACGGCGCCGACGCCTTCGTCGGACGGGAGGAGTTCCTCGGCCTGCTCCAGGGCGAACTCCACCGCACGATGAGCTGGAACGCGGAGATCTCCAACGAGTACTCCTTCCGCGCACGCGAAGCCTCCGACGACGTGCCCCCGCTGCGCGACCTGCTCGCCGCCCTGGAGAAGCGCGGCGAAGCCGCGCACGGACTCCCGCTGCGCCAGTGGGCCGCCGGCCGCACGGCGCCCGCCGGCGAGAACAACCAGTCCGGCTGAGGGGCCCCTCGTGTGCCGCATCTACGGCTACTTCGGGCTCGACCTCGACGCGGCCGCGCTCGACGCCGCCCGCGACGCCCAGCTCCCGGGCGGCCCCGACCAGCAGCGCCACGCCCGCGGCGAACGCTGGGGCCTCGGCTGCAACCGCCTCTCCATCCAGGACCCCGGCCACGGACACCAGCCCTTCGCCAACGCCGACGGCACCGTCCACGCCGTCTTCAACGGGGAGATCTACAACTTCCGCGCCATCAGGGAGGAACTCGCCCGCCACGGCGTACAGGTCGAGGGGGACTCCGACGGCTCCGTCCTCGTCCCCTACTACGAACTCCACGGCGACCGCTTCGTGGACCGCCTCGAAGGCATGTACGCCATCGCCGTCGTGGACCTGCGCACCGGCCCGCCCCGGCTGAAACTGTGGAGCGACCCGCTCGCCGTCAAGAGCCTCTACTACGCCGTCACCGACCGGGGCATCGCCTTCTCCTCGGAGCTCGGCGGGCTCGCGCCACTGCTCCGACGGCCCCTCGGCGTGGACCCGTTCGCCGTCGACCACTACATGAACTGGCAGTGCCTGCCCGACGGGGCCTCCTGGTACGCCGGAGTGTCCTCGCTGCGCCCGGGCGAACGGCTGGTCCACGACGGCGGCGGCGCCGAGCGGCACCTCTCCGCCACCGCCGACTCCGATACGGAGGCCGCAGACGAGGACCACACGCCCGGCCGGCTGGCCGGCCTGCTGGCCGAAGAGGTGGCGCGGATGTCCCTCCAGGACGCCCCCGTCGCCGTCCAGGTGTCCGGCGGGCTCGACTCCGCCGTCCTCGCCACCCTCCTCGGCGGCCTGCGCCCCGACGTCACCGGCTTCCACGTCACCCACGAGGGACGGCACGACTCCGACGAGGAGCACTACGCCCGCCGCGCCGCCGCGTACGCCGGGATCCCCCTGCACGTGGTGGAGATCCGGGAGGCGGAACTCCCCGCGCTGATCCCCGCGACGGTGAGCGCGCTCGGCATGCCCAACGCCACCCCGCACGCCCTCAGCGCGTACGTCCTGTTCCGGCAGATCGCCGACAGCGGCTTCCGGGTCTGCTTCGTCGGTGACGGCGCGGACGAGCAGTTCGGCGGCTACCGCCGCTACAGCACCGCCCTCGCCGCCGAGGACCCCGCCTGGCGCCCGCGCTACCTCGACCGGCTGTCGCTGGTCCCCGAAGCCGAGTACCGGGGCCTCTACACCCGCGAGTACCGGGCCCTGCTCGACGCCGAGGGGAGCAGCCGGCAACGGTCCCTGGAACTGCTGGGCCGGCCCGCCCCCTCGCGGCTGGAGCAGATCCTCGGCTTCGACCGGCTGCACAAGCTGCCGGGCCTCAACCTGCGCAAACTCGACCACCTCTCCATGGCGCACGCCGTCGAGGGCCGCGTGCCCTACTGCCAGCCCGCCGTCACCCGCTTCGCCCGGCGCACCCGCGACACCTGGAAGGTCGACGGGTCCCGGCGCAAGCGGATCCTGTGGGACGCGGGCGCGCCCTTCGTCCCGGAGGCCGTCCGCACCCGCCAGAAGCAGCCGTTCACCTTCCCCGTACGCGCCTTCATGGCACCCGGCACCGCACTGTCGGAGTTCGCCGTCGCCACCCTGACGCGGCCGCGCCTGTGCGCGTACGGCTTCCTCGACGCGGCGGCCGTACGCGACGTCCTCACCGAACACGGGCGGGGCCGCGACCACGCCCGCCTGCTGTGGGGTCTGATGATCCTCGAACTGTCCCTCCCGTAACCCGTCCGGCAGGACGCGGTCCCCTCTCCAGAAAGGCACCACCCGTGCGCACCATCCACGTCGTCACCCACCCGGAGGCCACCCACCACGTCGAGGGGCTGGTCGGAGGGTGGCACGACTCCGACCTCACCCCCACGGGCCTGCGCGAGGCCGCCGCCATCGCCCGGGCGCTGCGCGACGCCGTCCCCGAGGGGGCCGAGGTCGAACTGTTCTCCTCGGACCTGCTGCGGACCCGGCGGACCGCCGAGGAGGTGGGCGGCCTGTTCGACGTGAAGCCGGTGCTGGACGAGCGGCTGCGGGAGAAGTCGTACGGCGAGGCCGAGGGCAGGCCGCAGGCGTGGCTGGACGAGCGGTTCCTCCCCCCGCCCGCCGTCGGCGACCGGATGGCACACCAGGAGGGCGTCCGGGAGGCCGAGACCAAGGAAGCCTTCGCCCGCCGGATCTACGCGGTCATGGACGAGATCCTCGACCACCCCCGCGAACACCAGATCGTGGTGACCCACGGCTACGCCCTGACCTTCGTCGTCGCCGCCTGGATCGGAATGCCGGCCGCCTCCCTCGGCTACGTCAACTTCCGCGCGCCCTCGGGCAGCATCACCACGCTGCGCGAGGACGACTTCTTCCACAACCGCCAGGTCGTCCGCCTCGGCGACACCCGCCACCTGGACGCCCTCGCCTGACGGCCGCCGGATCCGCGGCGGCGGCCTTCGGGGACGGCCTTCGGGGACGGCCTTCGGGGACGGCCGTGGCGGCGTCCCGGTGCGGGGTCAGCCGGGGGTGAAGGGGGGGGGGCGCTGGGCGACGATCGGGG
>NZ_JBHWBP010000274.1:0-10559 GCF_042735575.1 Streptomyces sp. NPDC059564
GGCGGGGATCCTCCGGCCGGGCCGCGGGGCGGCGGGCGCGGCGGTGGGCCGCCCGGCGGGGGCGGAGGCGGCCCGCAGGTCCGCGACCGCCTTTGAGCCCGCGACGGGCTCCGGGCCCGCCGCGACCCTCGGGCCACCCACGCCCTCCGGTCCCGCGACCGCCTTCCGCTCCGGTCCGACGGGACCGGACGCGGCGGAGCCAGGCGCGGCGAGACCGGACGCGGCGGAGCGGGGCACAGCGGAACCGGGCGCAGCGGAGTCGGACACAGCGGAGCCTGGCCCGGCGGGACCTGGCACAGCAGAGCCGGACGCGGCGGAGCCGGACGCAGCGGATCCCGACGCAGCGGGACCGGACGCAGCGGAGCCGGACGCAGCGGAGCCGGACGCAGCGGGACCGGACGCCGCAAAGCCGGACGCCTCAGGGTCGGGCGCCGCTGGCCCGGCCGGGGCCGGGGACGTGGCGCGGGCCGCGGAGAGGGCCTCCACCAGTTCGCCGAGCTCCACGTGCACCACCGCCACCGGCTTGCCGGGGACCTCCGCCGCCGCCTCCCGCAGGGCCTCCGCGAGGTCGTCGGCCAGCGCGCGCTCGCTCACCCAGGGGATGGCGGTGACGACGACGGCGTCGCAGTCCTCGGAGGCGAGGGCCGCGGACAGGGCGGCCCGGAAGTCCGCCGGGGAGGCGGCCGTGGTCAGGTCCAGCGGCGGCAGCGGGCGCAGCCCCTCGGTCAGGCAGGCGTCGTACGTGAGCACGCCGAGGGACTCGGAGTTGCCGAGGATCGCCACCCGGGGGCCGGCCGGGAGCGGCTGCCCGGCCAGCAGCAGGCCGACGTCGACCAGCTCGGTGACGGTGTCGACGCGGATGACGCCCGCCTGCCGGAGCAGTTCGGAGACGGTGGCGTCGGACAGCCGGGTCCCGGGGACGACGTGCCCGGCCGGGGTGTGCCGGCCGCCGCGGGCGACGACGACCGGCTTGACGGCGGCCGTGCGGCGGGCGAGCCGGGTGAACTTGCGCGGGTTGCCGAGGGTCTCCAGGTACAGCAGGGCCACGTCGGTGGCTTCGTCGTCGTACCAGTACTGGAGGATGTCGTTGCCGGAGACGTCCGCCCGGTTCCCGGCGGAGACGAAGGACGAGAGGCCCTCGCCGCGCCGCAGCAGCCCGGACAGCAGGGCGATGCCGATCGCGCCGGACTGGGTGAACAGGCCGATCCGGCCCCGGGCGGTGGCCGGGGCGGGGGCCAGCGAGGCGTTGAGTTCCACGTCCGAGGCGGTGTTGATCACCCCGAAGGCGTTGGGGCCGATGAGCCGCATCCCGTAGGAGCGGACCTGGCGGACCAGTTCGCGCTGGCGCGCGAGTCCCGCCGGGCCGCTCTCCCCGTATCCGGCCGACAGCACCACCAGCCCCTGCACGCCGTGCTCCCCGCAGGCGGCGACCGCGTCCGGGACCCGCTCGGCGGGGACGGCGATCACGGCGAGGTCGACCGGGGCGCCGATGTCGGCGACGGTGCGGTAGGCCCGTACGCCGTCCAGCAGGTCCCCCTCCATGCCGGGGGCGCGGGCCTCGTTGACGGCGTAGAGGTGTCCGTGGAAGCCGCCGTCGCGCAGGTTGCGCAGCGTGGCGGAGCCCACGCCGGAGCCGGAGCGGCTGACGCCGATCACCGCGACGGAGCCGGGGGCCAGCAGGCGCTGGACGGAGCGGGCCTCGGCGCGCTGTTCGCGGGCGCGCTGCACGGCGAGGGACTCGGCGGTGGGTTCGAGGTCGAGGGTGAGGTGGACGGAGCCGTCCTCGAAGCTGCGCTTCTGCTGGTAGCCGACGTCCGTGAACACCTTGATCATCTTGGTGTTGGCGGGCAGCACCTCGGCGGCGAACCGGCGGATGCCCCGCTCCCGGGCGACCGCGCCGATGTGTTCGAGGAGGGCGGAGGCCACCCCGCGTCCCTGGTGGGCGTCCTGGACGAGGAAGGCGACCTCGGCCTCGTCGGCCGGGGCCGAGGCGGGCCGGCCGTCGGGGCCGATGCGGTCGAAGCGGACGGTGCCGATGAACTCCCCGCCGATGGTCGCGGCGAGGCCGACCCGGTCGACGTAGTCGTGGTGCGTGAAGCGGTGCACGTCGCGGTCGGAGAGGCGGGGGTAAGGGGCGAAGAACCGGTAGTACTTCGACTCGTCCGAGACCTGCTCGTAGAAGCTGACCAGCCGGCCCGCGTCCTCGGTGGTGATGGGGCGGATCCGGGCCGTGCCGCCGTCGCGCAGCACGACGTCCGCTTCCCAGTGGGCCGGGTACGAGGGGTCCGACGCGGTGGTCATGGGGCCACCCTAAGGGGCGTCGCGCCCTGGTGACGGGTGCGTCCGACGGGCCGGACGGGATGCGCGCGCCGGATCCGGCACGCCGGGGCAAACCAGTGCAAGCTGGGGAGGGTCGAACGGCGGTGGATCCGGGCCGAAGGTCGGTCCGAGCAGTCCGGGTGTCGTGAGAGACTGGTCTAGACAACCGTAAGAACCTGAAGGGCATCACCATGGCAGAGCGCCGCGTCAACGTCGGCTGGGCCGAGGGCCTGCACGCTCGTCCCGCCTCGATCTTCGTCCGCGCGACGACCGCTTCCGGCGTCCCGGTGACCATCGCGAAGGCGGGCGGCGACCCCGTCAACGCCGCCTCCATGCTGGCGGTCCTGGGCCTGGGCGCCCAGGGCGGCGAGGAGATCGTTCTGGCTTCCGAGGCCGACGGCGCGGACATCGCGCTGGACCGTCTCGCGAAGCTGGTCGCCGAGGGCCTCGAGGAGCTCCCGGAGACCGTCTGACCCTTCGGGTCCGGTATCGACGGTATCGACGGAGAAGCCGCAGTCCCCCACCCCGGGACTGCGGCTTCTTCGTTTTTCCATGAATTCCCGGCAGCGCGAGAAATTCAGGAATTCGGCGCAGCGAAAACAAGCACGGCCGCCACATACCAGGCCCCGCGTACCCTTTTGTATACGGGGTGTTTGTTAATGCGGACCGCTCGCCGTGTTTACGGCAGGTTGCGAAGTCCTCACCCGCGGCCGGTGCGCCCCGGCCGCCCGCTGCGCGTGCAGCGTCGTCAGCGCAGCGGCCCGCTCCGCGTCCCCGCGGGCCACCGCGTCCACGATCGCCCCGTGCTCCGCCCAGGAGTCCACCGGCCGGGCGGGGGCCTGCACCACGTACATCCAGGCGATCTTGCGCCGGGTCTGGGTCAGCAGGGCGATCAGCCCGGGGCTCCCGGAGGCCTGGGCGAGGGTCTCGTGGAACCAGGTCCCCAGGGCCCGCAGGTCCTCCCCCTGCCCCTTGCGGGCGCGTTCCTGGCCCAGCCTGACCAGCCCGCGCAGCACCTTCAGGTGGCCCTCGGTACGCCGCCGGGCGGCCCGGGAGGCGGCCAGCGGTTCCAGCAGCATCCGCAGCTCCAGGAGGTCGGCGGCCTCCTGCTCGGTCGGCTCGGCCACGCAGGCCCCGGCGTGCCGCCGCGTGGTGACGAAGCCCTCGGACTCCAGGGTGCGCAGTGCCTCGCGGACGGGGACGCGCGAGACGCCGTAGCGGCGGGCGAGCACCTCCTCGGTGAGCCGGCCGCCCGGACCGAAGAAACCGGAGACGATATCGTCGCGGATCGCTGTGCATACCGCGTGCGCCGGAATACGCAAGGCCGGACCTCCGCTGGATTCGCTGCCGGCGCCTTCGCCGGATTCGTGACCGTGCTGCAACCCTATTGCAGCACACGATAATTTCCGATGTCGGCCCGATATCCGAAACATTTCGCTGCGGCCGGGAAGGCGCGGGGGAAGAGGCGGGGCAGGACGGAGAAGGCCCCGGCTCGGAGAGCCGGGGCCTTCTCGGTGAAGTGCGGTGCGGATCAGACGTTGACACCGTGCTGGCGCAGGTACGCCAGCGGGTTGATGTCCGAGCCGTACTGGGCGCCGGTGCGGGCCTCGAAGTGCAGGTGCGGGCCGCTGGAGTTGCCCGTGGAGCCCGACAGGCCGATCTGCTCGCCCGGGGTGACCGTCTCGCCGACGGAGACGCTCAGCGAGTCCATGTGGCCGTACTGGGTGTAGGTGCCGTCGTTGTGCTTGATGACGACGTTGTTGCCGTACGCGCCGCCCCAGCCGGCCTCGACGACCGTGCCCGCGCCCACCGCGTGGACCGTGGTGCCGGAGTCGGCGTGGAAGTCGATGCCCGTGTGGCTGCCGGAGGACCACATGCCGCCGCCCGCGCCGTACTGGGTGCTGACGTACGAGCCCGTGATGGGGGCGACGAAGGTGTTGAGGCGCTTGCGCTCCTCCTCGCGGGCGGCGCGCTCGGCGGCCTCGCGCTCGGACTTCGCCTTCGCCTCGGCGGTGCGCTTGGCCTCTGCGGCCCGCTGCTTCGCGTCGGCCTCGGCCTGCGCCCGGACGGCGACGGCCTCGGCGGCGAGCTGCTGGGAGTCGGCCTGCACCTCGAGGTCGTCCTGGAGGCTGTCGGCCACGACGATCGCGTTCTGGCCGGTGTCCTCGACGGAGGGGGCGCTGTTGTCCGCGGCGAACGCGGGGGCCGCCACGGCGGCGACCACGCCCGTGGTGGCGAGGGCGGCTATGCCGGCGTAACCGGCGGTCTTGCGGCTCAGACGGCTGGAACCGCGGTGCTTACCGGCGACAGAACTGCCAAACGCCATGAAGGGGGTAATCCTTTCCTTCCCTCTCGCCTACCGGGTTAGCTGACGGGTTCGGAGCAGGAAGGTCTCCTACGGATCTCCTCTGACGAGGCGGTCCGATTCACCCCAGGGACTGATGTGGGTCCCCGGCTCCCCAGGCTCGCGCCTGACGGGGACTCGGCGATCGCTGTCCGGTGCCGCGGGTGCGGCGGGCACAACTGACGGACAGCACGGCCGACGCTAGGCGGATCATCAGTCAATCGCCAAACACGCGAGCCCTTTTGTTGCGTACGCCACACCCCATACGCGCAACCACACCACTAAACAGACAAAAGGGGCTCCGGCGGATGATCCGCCGAAGCCCCTCCCAAACGCACCGTCAGTTCGTGACGACGGTGACCTCTCCGATACCGAGGGCCCGCACGGGCTCCTCGATCTGCGACGCGTCGCCCACCAGGACCGTGACCAGCCGGTCCACCGGGAAGGCGCTCACGACCGCCGAAGTGGCCTCCGCCGTACCGGTTTCGGCCAGCCGCGCGTACAACTGCGCCTGGTAGTCGTCCGGGAGCTCCTGCTCCACCTGGTCCGCGAGGGTGCCCGCGACGGCCGCGGCCGTCTCGAACTTCAGCGGGGCGACGCCCACCAGGTTCTGCACCGCCACGTCGCGTTCGGCGTCGGTCAGGCCCTGCGCGGCGAGCGTGCGCAGCACCTGCCAGAGGTCCTCCAGCGCGGGACCGGTGTTCGGGGTGTCCACCGAGCCGCTGATGGCCAGCATCGAGGCGCCCTTGCCGTCGGCGGTCGAGCGCAGCACCTGGCCGAACGCCCGCACCCCGTAGGTGTAGCCCTTCTCCTCGCGCAGCACCTTGTCCAGGCGGGAGGTGAGGGTGCCGCCGAGGCAGTACGTGCCGAGCACCTGCGGCGCCCAGACGATGTCGTGCCGGTCGGGACCGATCCGGCCGATCAGCAACTGCGTCTGGACCGCGCCGGGCCGGTCCACGATGACCACCCGGCCGGTGTCGTCGGCCGTCACCGGCGGGACCGGGAGCGGCTCGGCGAAGTTGCCCGTCCAGGTGCCCAGGGTGTCCGCCAGTACGGCGTCCAGGTCGATGCCGGTCAGGTCGCCGACGACCACCGCGGTGGCGGTGGCGGGGCGCACGTGGGCCTCGTAGAAGGCGCGTACGGCCCCGGAGTCGATCCGGGCGACCGTCTCCTCGGTGCCCTGGCGCGGGCGGGACATGCGCAGGGTGGCCGGGAAGAGCTCCTTGGAGAGCTGCTTGGCGGCGCGCCGCTGCGGGTTGGCCAGCTCGTGCGGGATCTCGTCGAGCCGGTTGCGCACCAGCCGGTCGACCTCGCTGTCGGCGAAGGCGGGCGCGCGCAGCGCCTCGGAGAGCAGGCCGAGGGCCTTGTGCAGGCGGGAGGCCGGGACCTCCAGGGAGACCCGCAGACCGGGGTGGTCGGCGTGCGCGTCGAGCGTGGCGCCGCAGCGCTCCAGCTCGGCGGCGAACTCCTCGGCGGAGTGCTTGTCGGTGCCCTCCGACAGCGCGCGGGCCATGATGGTGGCCACGCCGTCGAGGCCCTCGGGCTCGGCGTCCAGCGGGGCCGCGAGGTTGACCTCGACCGCGATGACCTGCTGGCCGGGGCGGTGGCAGCGCAGCAGGGTCAGGCCGTTGGGGAGGGTGCCGCGCTCGGGGGCCGGGAAGGCCCACGGCTGGGGCTCGCCGGCCTGCGGGCGCGGGTGGAAGGTCATCGTGACGGCTGCGGTGTCGCTCACTGCTCCGCCCCCTCGTTCTCGTTCGCGTCGGTCTCGTCGTTCTCGGACACCGGCAGCGGCTCGTAGACGAGCACCGCGCGGTTGTCGGGGCGCAGCCGGGCCGCGGCGACGGCCTGCACCTCCTCGGCGGTGACGTCCAGGACGCGCTTGACGGCGGTCAGCGCCAGCTGCGGGTCACCGAACAGCACGGCGAAGCGGCACAGTTCGTCGGCCCGGCCGGAGACGGTGCTCAGCCGGTCCAGCCACTCCCGCTCCAGCTGCGCCTGGGCGCGCTCCATCTCCTCGGCCGTGGGGCCCTCGGCGGCGAACCGCGCGAGCTCCTCGTCGACGGCCGCCTCGATGGCGGGCACCTCGACACCGCTGGAGGTCTTGACGTCCAGCCAGCCCAGCGAGGGCGCGCCGGCCAGGCGCAGCAGGCCGAAGCCGGCCGCCACGGCGGTCTGGTCGCGGCGGACCAGGCGGTTGTGCAGGCGGGAGGACTCGCCGCCGCCCAGCACGGTCAGGGCCACGTCGGCGGCGTCGCACTCGCGGGTGCCGTCGTGCGGCAGCCGGTAGGCGGCCATCAGCGCGCGGGCCGGGACCTCTTCGACGATCTCCTCGCGGAGCTGGCCGCCCATGATCTCGGGGAGCGCGCCGTCGCGCGGCGGCTGCTTGCCGTCGTGCGCCGGGATGGTGCCGAAGTACTTCTCGACCCAGGCGAGCGTCTTGTCGGGGTCGATGTCGCCCACGACCGACAGGACGGCGTTGTTGGGCGCGTAGTACGTACGGAAGAAGTGGCGCGCGTCCTCCAGGGACGCGGCGTCCAGGTCGGCCATGGAGCCGATCGGGGTGTGGTGGTACGGGTGGCCCTCGGGGTAGGCGAGGGCGGTCAGCTTCTCGAACGCGGTGCCGTACGGCACGTTGTCGTAGCGCTGGCGGCGCTCGTTCTTCACGACGTCGCGCTGGTTCTCCATGGACTCCTCGTCCAGGGCGGCCAGCAGCGAGCCCATGCGGTCCGCCTCCAGCCACAGGGCGAGCTCCAGCTGGTGGGCCGGCATCGTCTCGAAGTAGTTGGTGCGCTCGAAGCTGGTGGTGCCGTTCAGGGAACCGCCGGCCCCCTGGACCAGCTCGAAGTGCCCGTTGCCCGGTACGCTCGCCGAACCCTGGAACATCAGGTGCTCGAAGAGGTGAGCCAGACCGGTCCGGCCCTTGACTTCGTGGCGCGAGCCGACGTCGTACCAGAGGCAGACGGCGGCGACCGGGGTGAGGTGGTCCTCGGACAGCACCACGCGCAGGCCGTTGGCCAGCCGGTGCTCGGTCGCTGTCAGGCCGCCGGAGCCGGCCTGAGCTGTGGCCGTGTGACCCATGGGCATGTGGTCCCTTCGATCGCGATGCAGAGATTTCTGTCAGACCTGCCACTGTATGCAAGCGCGTCGGCCACCGGAGAAGTTCCCGGGTCCCGCCCCTTGGACTCCGTCCGGGGGGTCACCCGGGGTCGGAGTCGGCGTTGTCGGTGCGCCGGGCCACAATGGTCCGCGTCGACACCGGCCGGACGGCCCCGTCCGGCACCCCGTACACCCCGATTCTTGGTTAAGGAGCCGCGCAGCGATGGCCCGCCGCAGCACGAAGACCCCGCCGCCGCCGGAGGATTTCGAGGAGAAGATCCTCGACATCGACGTCGTCGACGAAATGCAGGGCTCCTTCCTCGAGTACGCGTACTCGGTGATCTACTCCCGCGCCCTGCCCGACGCCCGGGACGGCATGAAGCCGGTGCACCGGCGCATCGTCTACCAGATGAACGAGATGGGCCTGCGCCCCGACCGCGGGTACGTGAAGTGCGCCCGCGTCGTCGGCGAGGTCATGGGCAAGCTGCACCCGCACGGTGACGCGTCGATCTACGACGCCCTCGTGCGCATGGCCCAGCCCTTCTCGATGCGGCTGCCGCTGGTCGACGGCCACGGCAACTTCGGCTCGCTCGGCAACGACGATCCGCCGGCCGCGATGCGTTACACCGAGTGCAAGATGGCCGACGCCACGTCACTGATGACGGAGTCGATCGACGAGGACACCGTCGACTTCACCGCCAACTACGACGGCCAGGAGCGCGAGCCCGTCGCCCTGCCGGCGGCGTACCCGAACCTCCTGGTCAACGGCGCCTCCGGGATCGCCGTCGGCATGGCCACCAACATGGCCCCGCACAACCTCGGCGAGGTCATCGCGGCCGCCCGCCACCTGATCCGCTACCCGGAGGCCGACCTGGAGGCGCTGATGCGCTTCGTGCCGGGCCCCGACCTGCCCACGGGCGGACGGATCGTCGGGCTCTCCGGGATCAAGGACGCCTACGAGAACGGTCGAGGCACCTTCAAGATCCGCGCCACGGTGGCCGTGGAGGACGTGACCCCGCGCCGCAAGGGCCTGGTCGTCACCGAACTGCCCTTCACGGTCGGCCCCGAGAAGGTCATCGCCAAGATCAAGGACCTGGTCGGCTCGAAGAAGCTCCAGGGCATCGCCGACGTCAAGGACCTCACCGACCGCTCGCACGGCCTGCGCCTGGTCATCGAGATCAAGAACGGCTTCCACCCGGAGGCCGTGCTGGAGCAGCTGTACAAGCTGACGCCGATGGAGGAGTCCTTCGGCATCAACAACGTCGCGCTGGTCGACGGGCAGCCGCTGACGCTGGGCCTCAAGGAGCTGCTGGAGGTCTACCTCGACCACCGCTTCGAGGTCGTGCGGCGGCGCAGCGAGTTCCGGCGCACCAAGCGGCGCGACCGGCTGCACCTGGTCGAGGGCCTGCTCGTGGCCCTGGTCGACATCGACGAGGTCATCCGGATCATCCGGGACAGCGACAACTCCGCCCAGGCCAAGGAGCGCCTGATGGAGCGCTTCTCGCTGAGCGAGATCCAGACCCAGTACATCCTGGACACCCCGCTGCGCCGCCTCACCCGTTTCGACCGGATCGAGCTGGAGTCCGAGCGCGACCGGCTGACGGGCGAGATCGACGAGCTGACCGGGATCCTCGACTCGGACAGCGAGCTGCGCAAGCTGGTCTCCGGCGAACTGGCCGCGGTCGCGAAGAAGTTCGGCACCGAGCGGCGGACGGTGCTCCTGGAGTCGGCGGGCACGGCGGTCGCCGCGGTCCCGCTGGAGGTCGCGGACGACCCGTGCCGCGTGCTCCTGTCCTCCACCGGCCTGCTGGCCCGTACGGCCAACGGCGATCCGCTGCCCGAGGAGGCGGACGGGGCCCGCGCGAAGCACGACCTGATCGTCTCGCAGGTGGCCGCGACCGCCCGGGCCGACGTGGGCGTGGTGACCTCCTACGGGCGCCTGCTGCGGCTGTCGGTGATCGACCTGCCGCAGCTCCCGGACACCCACGCCGCGCCGAACCTGGCGGGCGGCGCCCCCGTCGCGGAGTTCCTCTCCGGACTGGAGGCGGACGAGACGGTGATCTGCCTGACCTCCCTCGACGAGTCCTCGCAGGGCCTGGCCCTGGGCACCGAGCAGGGCGTGGTCAAGCGGGTCGTGCCGGACTACCCGGCCAACAAGGACGAGCTGGAGGTCATCACCCTCAAGGAGGGCGACCGGATCGTCGGCGCGGTCGAACTGCGCACCGGCGAGGAGGACCTGGTCTTCATCACCGACGACGCCCAGCTACTGCGCTACCCGGCGGGCCAGGTGCGCCCCCAAGGCCGCCCGGCGGGCGGTATGGCGGGCATCAAGCTCGCCGAGAACGCCAAGGTGATCCACTTCTCGGCCGTGGACCCGGCGCGGGACGCGGTGGTCTTCAGCGTGGCCGGCTCGCACGGCACCCTGGACGACTCGGTGCGCTCCGGCAAGCTGACCCCCTTCGACCAGTACCCGCGCAAGGGTCGTGCCACGGGCGGCGTGCGCTGCCAGCGGTTCCTGAAGGGCGAGGACGTGCTGGTGCTGGCCTGGGCGGGGAACGCCCCGGTCCGCGCGGCGTCGGCGAACGGCACCCCGGCCGCGCTGCCGGCCCCGGACCCGCGCCGCGACGGCTCGGGCACCACGCTGCCGGCCACCGTCGAGGCGCTGGCGGGAGCCGCGCTGTAGGGCGCGTGGAACACGGTGGGGGGCGGGCGGTCCGGGCGGTTGCCGGGCCGCCCGCCCCTCGTCCCGACTAGTGTTTTCCCCGTACACGCGGGTGGGGGGAGAACAGAGCTGATGAGC
>NZ_JBHWBP010000275.1:0-10485 GCF_042735575.1 Streptomyces sp. NPDC059564
CAGCAGCGGCCCGCCGACTCCCGCTGCGTCGGGTACCGCGGGCGATGGAGACCCGACAGCGGCCGGTCGCGCCCCGGCCGACGTCGCCATCGGCTCGCCGGGCCGGCATCGACGGACCCGGCCGGGCCGGTGACGGGCCGGACCGGTCGTGACCGGCACATCACTGCACTGCGTATTCCTCCGAGAGATCAAAACACCCTGACGGGGGTCAGCATGAGAACTGGCAAGCACACCCAGAGCCCGGACGAACGGCGTCGGACGGCCCGTTCCGTCCGCAGCGTTCAGGTGCCACGCAGCCCGCTTCGACTGGCGACGGTTGCGGCGCTTGCGGGCGGGGTGCTGGGACTCTCGGGAACCGGACCCGCTGCCGCGGACCCGGTGTCGCTCACACTGCGGTACACGTGCTCGACCGGGTTGATCGGGAATCTGCCTGTCACCGTGCGGATCCACTCGGATGTCCCCGAGTCGGCCGAGGTGGGAAAACCCACCCTGGCCCTTCCCGTCAACGCCGCGGTGCCGGTGCCCGCGGACGCTGCGAAGGCGCTGGGCAGGATCGGTGTGACGACCGTCGAGGGCATGGTGGAGGCGCACGTCCGCGTGGCGGCCCCGGAGGGGGACATCCAGGTGAAGGTGCCGGTCGCTGCGAAGGCCGGCATCCCGGCGGCCGGGTCCTTCAACGTCGAGGCCTCCGGCTCCGCACCGGCGCTCACCTACAGGCAGGCGGGCAGTGCGCGGATCACCGTCGGCGACCTCGTCGCGCATCTCTCCCTGAAGGACGCGAAGGGCGACGTGGCCTACCCGGGCGAGATCGACGCGCGGTGCACGCCGGATGCCGGGCAGGACAACGTCCTGGCGTCGTTCCGCATTACCGGGACCGGGACCGGGACCGGGAGCGGGAGCGGGAGCGGGAGCGGGACGGACACGGGCCAGGCCGCGTCCGGGGCGACGGGCACTGCGGGTACGGCCGCCGCTCCCGGCGCGCCGGCAGCCGACCGGACCGCGTCAGGCGCCACCGGGTCCACACCGCAGGGCGCGCTCCCCGAGACCGGAGCCGACCTCGACCTGTGGCTGCTCGGCGGCGCGGGCGGGCTGCTGGCTGCCGGCGCGGGGGCCGTCTTCGCCGCACGCCGAACCCGTGCGGATGACGGCGTCGGCGATTCCGCCGGGACCTGACCGGGAGGCCAGGCTGATTCACGTCCGGAGTCAGCCTGGCCGGCAGCGCCGCGGTGTCCGCGTCGCACTGCTGGAACGCCGATCGGACCTCGAGGCGTACAAGGGGCTGCACACCCCCATCACGGCCAACGCCTACCCGGTGCTGGACGGACCCGGCCTCGTCCCCGCGCGGGAGAAAGGAGGGGGGCCGTCCGTAACGAGGCCCGCTCGTACACCCGTTGGGTGACCGGGCCGGCCCGGGAAGACGGGCGAACCTTTGGGGGTGCGGGCGTCGACACCACAGCACCCTGACTGGCGGTCCCCATTGGGGAGTGGGACGCGGGTGGGCCGGTCGCGGTCGGGGCCAGCGCGCGATGAGCCGGTGGCGCGGCGCATCTCTGCTCGCATCCCGCGTGTTCGGTCCGCTGCGCCAACCGCGTCCCGGACACACAAGGTCATGACCGACTCCCGTCCCACGTGACTCTTCCTCAGCAAGTGGGCTGCGACCAGGGCAGTCGCACCCTGCGACTACAGCCAGTCGCGCTTCTTGAAGATGACGTACAGGCTCGTGCAGACCACGGCCATCAGCAGGATGGCGAAGGGGTAGCCCGCGGCCCAGTGGAGTTCGGGCATGGTGTCGAAGTTCATGCCGTAGATGGTTCCCACCAACGTGGGTGCAAACAAGATGGCGGCCCACGAGGAGATCTTCTTGATCTCCTCGTTCTGTTCGAAGCCGGCTTCGGCCAGGGCGCGCATTTCGGCGTTTTGTTGCTGGGAGACCAGGGTGGCGTTGACCGTGAGGATTTCGGTGAGGGCCTGGCGGAAGCCGTCGACGCGTTCGCTGGTGTGGGTGACGTGGTCGGCGACGTCGCGGAGGTAGCGCTGGAGTTCCTCGTCCGTGCCGTACTTGGCGAAGCCGGCCATCAGGGCGTGGAGCATGCCGACCAGGGGGCGGGTGGCGCGCTGGAACTCGACCATTTCGCGGGAGAGTTCGTAGATGCGGCGGGAGACCTCGGGGTCGCCGCGGAAGACCTCCGTCTCGATCTCGTCCATGTCGTTCTGGACCCCCGCCACGACCGGGGCGTAGCCGTCCACCACGGCGTCGAGGATCGCGTACAGGGCGGCCTCCGGGCCCAGGGAGAGGAGGTCCGGGGTCTCCTCCATGCGGCGGCGGACGGCGGAGAGGTCGGGGGCGGCGCCGTGGCGGACGGTGATCAGGAAGTCCGGGCCGACGAAGATGTGGAGCTCGCCGAAGTCGACCTCCTCCAGGGCGTCCAGGTAGCGGGCCGCGCGCAGGACCACGAAGAGGGTGTCGCCGTAGCGCTCCAGCTTCGGGCGCTGGTGGGCCTCCAGGGCGTCCTCGATCGAGAGCGGGTGGAGGTTGAACTCGGCGGCCAGGGAGTGCAGTTCGGCTTCCGTCGGGCGGTGCAGCCCGATCCACGCCATGCCGCCGTGCTGTTCGCGGAGCTGGCGGAAGGTGTCCGCGAGGGTCGCCGGGGAGGCGACCCGGCGGCCGTCGCGGTAGACGGCGGAGTCCATCACGCTGTGGCGGTCCGGGGGAACGGGGACCGCGGCCGCCGGTCCGGAGGAGCCCGGCGGGGGTGTGGAGGCGGGGCCCGACGGGCGGAGCCACCCCGAGCGCTTCGCGGGCGGGGAGGAGGGGCGGCGGTCTGGGCGCTCCGGCATCGCAGGTCAGCTCCCGGTCGGTCGAACGGGTGTTTACGGGCAAAGGGCAGGATATAGGGCGAGGAGGGAGGGGTGAGGGGATCGTCGATTGCGGACAACAGGTGTCCGCAGGGAGGGCTAGCGTGCAGGTCATGGCCTCCAGGACTGACCCCGTACTCGACACCCGCGCACTGAACCGTGCCACGCTCGCCCGCCAGCTGCTGCTGAGCCGCGCCGAGATGTCCGCCGCGGACGCCGTCGGCCATCTGCTCGGGCTGCAGGCGCAGAACGTCCAGCCGCCCTATTACCAGCTGCACGCCCGGCTCGCCGGATTCCGCCCCGAGGAGCTGGCCCGGCTCATGGAGTCCCGGGACGTCGTTCGGATGGTCACCATGCGCTCCACCATCCACACGCACACCGCCCACGACGCCCTCACCCTCAGGCCGCTCGTCCAGCCCGCCCGCGACCGCGAGGTCGGCGCCTTCCGCAAGGGACTGACGGGCGTGGACCTGGACCGGCTGAAGGCCCGGGCCCGGGCCTTCGTCGAGGCCGAGCCGCGCACCATGGGGGAGATCCGCGAGGAACTGCTCCGGGAATGGCCCGCGGCCGACCCCCAGTCGCTGTCCGTCGCCGCGCGCTGCCTGCTCCCGCTCGTGCAGGTCACCCCGCGAGGAGTGTGGGGGCGCAGCGGCCAGGTACGGCTCACCACCGTCGAGCGGTGGGTGGGGGAGCCCGCCGGGGAGGCCCAGCGGATCGACGACGTCGTGCTGCGCTACCTCGGCGCCTTCGGGCCCGCCTCCGTCAAGGACATGCAGACCTGGGCCGGGCTCACCCGGCTGCGCGAGGCCTTCGAGCGGCTCCGCCCCCGCCTGCTGGCCTTCCGCGACGGCAACGGGGTCGAGCTGTTCGACCTGCCCGACGCGCCCCGGCCCGACGCGGACACCCCGGCGCCGCCCCGCTTCCTCCCCGAGTTCGACAACCTGCTGCTCTCCCACGCCGACCGCTCCCGCGTCGTCGCCACCGAACTCAAGGGCCGCACCTGGACCGGCAACCAGTCCCACCGCACCCTCCTCGTCGACGGGTTCGTCGCCGGGCTGTGGCGGACGGACGACCGGGAAGAGCTCGTACTCACCGTCGAGCTCTTCGGTACGCAGACCCGTGCCCGGAAGGAGGAGATCGAGGCCGAGGGGCGCGAGCTGCTCGCCGGCATGGCCGGCGGCGCCGGATCCGTGCGCTTCGGGTCAATCCACGGCTGACGCCGCCCTGGTGGAGCCCCCGCCCGGCGCGGCACGATGCGTGTCATGACGGAGAACAGCGCCACCGACGCCTTCCTGGCCGCGCGGGACTTCCTGCTCGCCCACCGCGGCGACTACGAAGCCGCCCACGCCGGATTCACCTGGCCCCGCCCCGAGCGCTTCAACTGGGCCCTCGACTGGTTCGACCGCATCGCGGCCGGGAACGGCGCCGACGCCCTGCGCATCGTGGAGGAGGACGGCACCAGCCGCGGCGTCTCCTTCGAGCAGCTGAGCGGAACATCAGCTTCTGCCGCGAACTGGCTACGGGCCCAGGGCGTCGCCGCGGGCGACCGGATCCTGGTCATGCTCGGCAACCAGCGCGAGCTGTGGGAGGTCATGCTCGGAGCGATGAAGCTGCGCGCCGTCGTCATCCCCGCGACCCCCCTGCTCGGCCCGGCCGATCTGCGCGACCGCGTCGACCGCGGACGCGTACGCCACGTGATCGCGCGCGCCGAGGACGCCGCGAAGTTCGACGAGGTGCCCGGCACCTACACGCGGATCGCCGCCGGCGCCGAGATCCCCACCGGGTGGCGGCGGCTGGAGGACATGTACCAGGCTGACGAACATTTCAGTCAGGACGGTGAGACCCTCGCCACCGATCCGCTGATGCTCTACTTCACCTCGGGCACCACCGACCGCCCCAAGCTCGTCGAGCACACCCACGCCTCGTACCCGATCGGGCACCTCTCCACCATGTACTGGCTCGGGCTGCGCCCCGGCGACGTCCACCTCAACATCGCCTCGCCCGGCTGGGCCAAGCACGCCTGGTCCAACCTCTTCGCCCCCTGGAACGCGGGCGCGACCGTCTTCGTCCACAACTACACCCGCTTCGACGCCGAGAGGCTGATGGCGGAGATGGACCGCGGGGCGGTCACCACCTTCTGCGCCCCGCCCACCGTCTGGCGGATGCTGATCCAGTCCGACCTCACCAAGCTGAAGACCCCTCCGCGCGAGGCCGTCGCCGCGGGCGAACCGCTCAACCCCGAGGTCATCGAGAAGGTCCGGCAGGCCTGGGGGATCACCATCCGCGACGGCTTCGGCCAGACCGAGACCACCCTCCAGGTGGGCAACTTCCCCGGCGCCCCCGTCAAGCCGGGCTCCATGGGCCGCCCCGCCCCCGGCTACCGGATCGTGCTGCTGGACGCCGTCACCAGCGAGGAGTCCCCGGACGAGGGCGAGGTCTGCGTGGACCTGCGCCCCGTCCCCCTCGGAGCGCCCGCCGGAGTGATGACCGGCTACCGCGACGACCCGGAACGCACCGCCGAAGCCATGGCGGACGGCCTCTACCGCACCGGCGACATCGCCTCCCGCGACGCGGACGGCTACCTCACCTACGTCGGCCGCGCCGACGACGTCTTCAAGGCCTCCGACTACAAGATCAGCCCGTTCGAGCTGGAGAGCGCCCTGCTGGAGCACGAGGCCGTCGCCGAAGCGGCCGTCGTCCCGGCCCCCGACCCGCTGCGCCTCGCGGTGCCGAAGGCGTACGTCACCCTCGCCGCCGGCTGGGAGCCCGGCAAGGAGACCGCCCGGGTGCTGTTCGAGCACTCCCGGGCGGTCCTCTCCCCGTACAAGAGGATCCGCCGCATCGAGTTCGCCGAGCTCCCCAAGACCGTGTCCGGCAAGATCCGCCGGGTCGAGCTGCGCGAGCTCACCGCGGCCGGTTCGGCCGGGGAGTACGACGAAGCCGACCTGTAACAGCGTTCCGCGGCCAACGGCGCACCGCGATCAACGGCGTTCCGCGGCCAACGGCGCACCGCGATCAACGGCGCACCGCGATCAACGGCGCACCGCGATCAACGGCGCACCGCGAAGAGAAACGGCTACGCGGGCAGCTGCGCCTCGATCGCCGCGATGACCTCGGGGGCCTCGGGCTCGGTGCGCGGGCGGAAGCGCGCCACGACCTCGCCGGCGGGGGAGATCAGGAACTTCTCGAAGTTCCACTGGATGTCCCCCGCCTCACCCTCGGCGTCCGCGGTCTTCACCAGCTCGCGGTACAGGGCGTGCCGGTTCTCGCCGTTCACCTCGGTCTTCTCCAGCATCGGGAAGGTCACCCCGAAACCGGCCGCGCAGAAGGTCTGGATGTCCTCCGCGCTGCCCGGCTCCTGGCCGCCGAACTGGTTGCAGGGCACGCCGATGACGGTGAACCCCTTCTCCTCGTACTTGAACTGCAGACGGGCCAGCCCCGAGTACTGGGGGGTGAGCCCGCACTGCGAGGCGGTGTTCACCAGCAGGATGGCCTTGCCCTTGTGGGCCGCGAGGCTGGTGGGCTCGTCGTCCAGGGTGGTCAGCGGGATGTCGTACAGGCTCATCGGGCTCTCCTCGGCAGGTGGTCGAACACGTCCGACGGACGGGTCGAACGGACGGACAGGCCTCCGAGCCTAGGCCCCCTTCGCCACCAGCTCGTCCGCCGGGTCGTTGACCGGCTGCGGAACGCCCGTGAGGTCCATGACGAACAGCGGTATGGCCAGCTCCTCCGCCCGCCCCCGGGCCTCTTCCGTGTACCCGGCGAGGGAGAAGTAGACGCTGGTCGCGGAGGCCGTCAGACCGTTCAGCCAGACGCATTCCACGGCCCGCAGCCCGGCCGGAGCCGTGGTCGGGTCCACCTGCGCCACCACCCCCGGCGCCCGCAGGTCCACCGCCGCCGACGGGACCGGCACCCCCTCGGGCCGGCGCACGTCCTGGAAGCCGAGCCAGCGCAGGTACAGCGCGGCCGTCACCACCGCGTCCCGGCCCGTACGGATGGTCACCGGCCGGAACGCCGGCCGCGCCCCGCCCCGCCCGGCATCGGCGCCCGCCCGAGCGCCGGCGGCCGCGGGCGCCCGCGGTCCTACGAGGCCCCGCGCATCCGGCGCACCGCCCGAGCCCGCGCCCCGCCCGGCGGCGGAGCCCGCCGCACCGCTGGGCCCGGCGGCAGGATCCCCGGGATCCGCCGACTCCACCCGCTCCGGCGACCGCACCGCCACCCGCGCCACCGTCCCGCACGAGCCGCACCCCACCTCCGGGTGCGGCCACTGGCTCTCCCGTCCGCAGGCCCCGCAGCGCACCGTCACCCAGCTCTCCGCCCAGGTGCGATGGGTCAGCGCCCGGGGCGGCACCGACAGGTCCAGCGAGGGTGCGACCGGGTTCCCGCACGCGCAGGGGAAGACCGGGACGGCGTAACCGTTCTCGCGCTGGCACGCCGGGCAGCGCACCGGTACCGCTTCCGCCATGAGACCTGGATCCCCTCCGTCGCCGTGCGTGGATCCATGCTCCACCACCGGCCACCGCCGGGGCGAGCGAGGCCGCGGATTGCCGCCGAATCGGGCGGGACGCCCGGCCATTTGTGCAACTCACCGAACGAGATGCGCCTTTTGGTGGGTTCCGGGGTCGCGAAGCGCCTTGACGTGTACGGAGTGGCCGCTTAGCTTGTTCCGTATAGCAGAACAAAACTTCCGGATTACGGAAAAGCCTGACCGCCACACCCGCAGGAGAACTCGATGCCTCGTATGACAGCCGCCGCCGCTGCAGTGGAGATCCTCAAGCTCGAGGGTGTCGAACAAGCGTTCGGCGTCCCCGGTGCTGCGATCAACCCGTTCTACCGCGAGCTCAAGAACGTGGGCGGCATCGCGCACACGCTGGCCCGCCACGTCGAGGGCGCCTCGCACATGGCCGAGGGGTACACCCGTGCCAAGGCGGGCAACATCGGCGTCTGCATCGGCACCTCGGGCCCGGCCGGCACCGACATGATCACCGGCCTGTACTCCGCGATCGCGGACTCGATCCCGATCCTGTGCATCACCGGTCAGGCTCCGGTCTCGAAGCTCCACAAGGAGGACTTCCAGGCCGTCGACATCGCCTCGATCGCCAAGCCGGTCACCAAGAAGGCGACCACCGTCCTGGAGGCCGCCCAGGTTCCGGGCGTGTTCCAGGAGGCCTTCCACCTGATGCGCTCCGGCCGTCCCGGCCCGGTCCTCATCGACCTCCCGATCGACGTCCAGCTGACCGAGATCGAGTTCGACCCGGAGACCTACGCGCCGCTGCCGGTCTACAAGCCGCAGGCCACCCGCGCCCAGGCCGCCAAGGCCCTGCAGTTCCTGCTGGAGTCCGAGCGCCCGCTGATCGTCGCCGGCGGCGGCATCATCAACGCCGACGCCACCGACCTGCTGGTCGAGTTCGCCGAGCTGGTGAACGTCCCGGTCATCTCGACCCTCATGGGCTGGGGCACGATCCCGGACGACCACGAGCTGGCCGCCGGCATGGTCGGCGTCCAGACCGCGCACCGCTACGGCAACGCGACGTTCCTGGAGTCGGACTTCGTCTTCGGCATCGGCAACCGCTGGGCCAACCGTCACACCGGTTACAACCTGGACGCCTACACCAAGGGTCGCAAGTTCGTCCACGTCGACATCGAGCCCACCCAGCTCGGCAAGATCTTCGCCCCGGACTTCGGCATCGCCTCGGACGCCAAGGCCGCCCTGGAGCTCTTCATCGAGATCGCCAAGGAGCTCAAGGCCGAGGGCAAGCTGCCCGACTTCAGCGCCTGGGCCGCCTCGGCCCAGGAGCGCAAGGGCAGCCTGCAGCGCCGTACGCACTTCGACAACATCCCCCTGAAGCCGCAGCGCGTCTACGAGGAGATGAACAAGGCCTTCGGCCCGGAGACGCGTTACGTCACCACCATCGGTCTCTCCCAGATCGCGGCCGCGCAGTTCCTGCACGTCTACCGCCCGCGCAACTGGATCAACTGCGGCCAGGCCGGCCCGCTCGGCTGGACCATCCCGGCCGCGATCGGTGCCGCCACCGCCGACCCGGAGACCCCGATCGTCGCGCTGTCGGGCGACTACGACTTCCAGTTCATGATCGAGGAGCTGGCGGTCGCCGCCCAGCACAAGGTCCCCTACGTCCACGTCCTGGTGAACAACGCCTACCTCGGTCTGATCCGTCAGGCGCAGGGCGGTCTCGGCATCAACTTCGAGGTCAACCTCGAGTTCGAGAACATCAACACCCCGGAGCTCGGCGTCTACGGCGTCGACCACGTCAAGGTCGCCGAGGGCCTGGGCGTCAAGGCCATCCGCGTCACCGACCCGGACAAGCTGGGCGAGGCCTTCGAGGAGGCCAAGAAGCTGGCCCAGGAGTTCCAGGTCCCGGTCGTCGTCGAGGCCATCCTGGAGCGCATCACCAACATCTCGATGAGCAAGACGGTCGACATGAGCGACGTCACCGAGTTCGAGGAGCTGGCGACCGAGCCGGGCCACGCCCCGACCGCGATCCGCCCGCTGGCGGTCTGACAGCCCGTCCGGCAGCAGCGCACGGCCCCCGTCCCTCTCCGAGGAGGAACGGGGGCCGTTCCGCGTTCCCTGCGTCAGCCGGGGTGCGGGCCGAGCTCCGCGTCCACGGCGCCTTCCAGCAGCGCGCGGGCCCGCTCCAGCTCCAGTGAGCCGCTCAGCCAGCGCTCGCTCAGGCCCTCCACCAGGGCCGTCAGTCGTTCCGCCGCGTCCAGCGGGGCCACGGCCAGGTCGGCGAGGCCGGCCGCCTGGGCGTCCGCGACGGCGTCGGCGGTGTCCTGGTTCCAGCTGCGGGTGGACTCGGCGAGGGCCTCGCGCAGATCGGCGTCGAAAATGGCGCTGGCGCGCAGCTCGCCCCAGGCGATGCTGTTCTCGCGGACCCGCGGGGTGTCCTGGAGCTCGCTGAGCAGGAGCTGGAGCAGGACCGCGCGGGCGTCCTCGGTGTTCTCGACGGCCTCGTCGGTGTAGCCGGTGGCGCGGTCGCTGATGAAGGCGAGGGTGCGCTGGATCAGGCCGGCGCGATCTTTGAAGTGGTAGTAGATCAGGGCCGTGGAGACCCCCGCCTCCGCCGCCAGCTCCTCGACCCGCAGCCCTCTGACGCCATTGCGCGCGATCACGCGTACGGCTGCTTCCAAGATCAACGCTTGACGGTCGGCCACTCTTGCTCGCACCTTTCGGTCGGATACCCCTTGACTGAGCTTTCAGTCAGGTCCCACGATAGCTCCCACCCGACGACCTGACTGGAATTTCAGTCCGTGCGATCCTGACTGAAAATTCAGTCAGGCCTGCGCCCGAGCGATCCGCGCCGCACCACCCCGCACCGAAGGAGCCCTCCATGACCCAGACGACCCCGCCGCCCACCACCTGGCGCATGCCCGCCGAATGGGCCGAGCACGAGGCCTGCCTGATGGCCTGGCCCACCCGTCCCGAGCTGTGGGGACCGGCCTTCGACGCCGCCCGGAGCGAGTACGCCGCCGTGGCCCGCGCCATCGCCGCCTTCGAGCCCGTGATCATGGTCGCCGCCCCCGGCCGCGCCGCCGAGGCCCGCGCCGCCTGCGGCGACGACACCGGCATCGAAGCCTTCCGCGACAATGTCCAAGAATCCGTCGTCG
>NZ_JBHWBP010000276.1:0-10451 GCF_042735575.1 Streptomyces sp. NPDC059564
GTCCGGGGTGCCGCCCTCGGTCTCTGTGCGGCAGAGTCGGGCGGTGGTGCGGGGGCGTCAGTCGCGGGCGCCACTGCCGACGTGGTGGACGCGGACCATGTTGGTCGTGCCCGGGACGCCGGGGGGCGAGCCGGCCGTGATGATCATGGTGTCGCCCTCGTTGTAGCGGCCCAGCTTGAGCAGCTCGGCGTCGACCAGGTCGACCATGGCGTCGGTGTTGTCCACGTGCGGGACGATGGCCGACTCGACGCCCCAGCTCAGGGTGAGCTGGTTACGGGTGTTGACGTCGGTGGTGAAGGCCAGGATCGGCTGCGTGGCGCGGTAGCGCGACAGGCGGCGGGCCGTGTCCCCGGACTGGGTGAAGGCGACCAGGGCCTTGCCGTCGAGGAAGTCCGCGATCTCGCAGGCCGCGCGGGCGACGGAGCCGCCCTGGGTACGGGGCTTCTTGCCCGGGACCAGCGGCTGGAGGCCCTTGGACAGGAGCTCCTCCTCGGCCGCCGCGACGATCTTCGACATCGTCTTGACGGTCTCGATCGGGTAGGCGCCCACCGAGGACTCGGCCGACAGCATGACCGCGTCCGCCCCGTCCAGGATCGCGTTGGCCACGTCGGAGGCCTCGGCGCGGGTCGGGCGGGAGTTGGTGATCATCGACTCCATCATCTGGGTCGCGACGATCACCGGCTTGGCGTTGCGGCGGCACATCTCGATGAGCCGCTTCTGGACCATCGGGACCTTTTCGAGCGGGTACTCGACGGCGAGGTCACCGCGGGCGACCATGACCGCGTCGAACGCGTCGACCACGGCCGCCATGTTCTCGACGGCCTGCGGCTTCTCCACCTTGGCGATGACGGGGACCCGGCGGCCCTCCTCGTCCATCACCTTGTGGACGTCCTTGACGTCGTTGGCGTCGCGGACGAAGGACAGGGCGACCATGTCGCAGCCCATCCGCAGGGCGAAGCGCAGGTCGTCGACGTCCTTCTCCGACAGGGCGGGGACGTTCACGGCGGCACCCGGCAGGTTGATGCCCTTGTGGTCCGAGATGACACCGCCCTCGATGACGATGGTCTTGACCCGCGGGCCCTCGACCTCGGTCACCCGGAGCTCGACGTTGCCGTCGTTGATCAGGATCTGGTCACCCATGGCGACGTCGCCCGGGAGACCCTTGTAGGTGGTGCCGCAGATGGACTTGTCGCCGGGGACGTCCTCGGTGGTGATGGTGAACTCGTCACCGCGCACCAGCTCGACGGGACCCTCGGCGAAGGTCTCCAGGCGGATCTTGGGGCCCTGGAGGTCGGCGAGGACGCCGACCGCGCGCCCGGTGTCCTCGGAGACCTTCCGGACGCGGTCGTACCGCTCCTGGTGTTCTGCCTGGGATCCGTGGCTGAAGTTGAATCGGGCCACGTTCATACCTGCCTCGATGAGCGCTTTCAGCTGCTCATACGAGTCGACGGCGGGGCCCAGCGTGCAGACGATTTTGGAACGGCGCATGGAGCGGATCCTATCCGTTTGTTTCGTAGCGGAATATTCCGTCTGGTGGAAAGTCCAAGTGACTACTGGGTAACCAGCGCGTACGCCTGGGTGGCGATCTCCAGTTCCTCATCGGTCGGGACCACGGCCACGGCCACCCGCGCGTACTCCGCCGACACCAGCCGGGGCTCGGCGGACCGCACCGCGTTGGCCTGGAGGTCCAGCGCCAGACCCAGCTCCTCCAGTCCGGCCACCGCAGCTTCCCGGACGGCGGCCGCGTTCTCGCCGACGCCCGCCGTGAACACCACCGCGTCCACCCGCCCGAGTACCGCCGTATAGGCGCCGATGTACTTCTTCAGACGGTGGACGTACGCCGCCAGCGCGAGGCGCGCCGCCGGGTCGCCCTCGTCCGCGCGCCGCTGCACCTCGCGCATGTCGTTGTCGCCGCACAGACCCAGCAGACCGCTCTTCTTGTTCAGCAGCGAGTCGATCTCGTCGACGGACAGGCCGCCGACCCGGGCCAGGTGGAAGACGACCGCCGGGTCCAGGTCGCCCGAACGGGTGCCCATGACCAGGCCCTCCAGCGGGGTCAGACCCATCGAGGTCTCCACGCAGACCCCGCCCCGGACGGCCGAGGCGGAGGCCCCGTTGCCCAGGTGGAGCACGATCACGTTGACGTCCTCGACCGGCTTGCCGAGCAGCGCCGCCGTCGCCCGGGAGACGTAGGCGTGCGAGGTGCCGTGGAAGCCGTAGCGCCGGATGGCGTACTTGTCCGCCGTCGCCGCGTCGATCGCGTACCGGGCCACGTGCTCCGGCATCGTCGAGTGGAAGGCCGTGTCGAAGACGGCGACCTGCGGGACGTCCGGGCGCAGCGAGCGCGCCACCTCGATGCCGGTCACGTTCGCCGGGTTGTGCAGCGGGGCCAGCGGGATCAGGCTGCGGATCTCCGCGAGCACCTCGTCGTCGATCACCGTCGGCCGGGTGAACTTCGTACCGCCGTGCACGACGCGGTGCCCGACGGCGGCCAGCTCGGGGGAGTCCAGGCCCGTGCCGTCGGCGGCCAGCTCCGCGGCGACCGCCCGCAGCGCGGCGCCGTGGTCCGCGATCGGGCCGAGCCGCTCGCGCCGGCCGCCCTCGGCGCCGGGTCCCGCGAGCGGCTCGTGCACGAGCCGGGAGGTCTCCTCGCCGATCCGTTCCACCAGGCCGGACGCGAGCCGGGACCGGTCCGCCATGTCGAGGAGCTGGTACTTGACCGACGAGGAGCCGGAGTTGAGGACGAGTACGCGCGTTGCGGTCACGGGTGCGGTGCCTTCTCGTGTGGTGGGGGGCTGAAGGGTCAGGCGGTGGGGGAGGGGTTCCCGGGGCGGGGGGTCTGCGACTGGATCGCGGTGATCGCCACGGTGGTGACGATGTCCTGGACCAGGGCGCCGCGCGAGAGGTCGTTGACCGGCTTGCGCAGACCCTGCAGCACCGGGCCGACCGCCACGGCGCCCGCCGAACGCTGCACGGCCTTGTACGTGTTGTTGCCCGTGTTGAGGTCGGGGAAGATCAGCACGCTCGCCCGGCCGGCCACGTCGGAGTCCGGCAGCTTGGTCGCCGCCACCGAGGGCTCCACGGCGGCGTCGTACTGGATCGGGCCCTCGATCAGCAGGTCGGGGCGCTGCTCGCGGACGATCTCGGTGGCCTTGCGGACCTTGTCCACGTCCGCGCCCGAGCCGGAGGTGCCGGTCGAGTACGAGAGCATCGCGATCCGCGGCTCCACGCCGAAGGCGGCGGCCGTGGCGGCGGACTGGACGGCGATGTCGGCGAGCTGCTCGGCGTTCGGGTCCGGGTTGACCGCGCAGTCGCCGTAGACGAGGACCTTGTCGGCCAGGCACATGAAGAAGACCGAGGAGACGATGGAGGCCTCGGGCTTGGTCTTGATGATCTCGAAGGCGGGTCGGATGGTGGCGGCGGTGGAGTGCACCGAGCCGGAGACCATGCCGTCGGCGAGGCCCTCCTGGACCATCAGGGTGCCGAAGTAGTTCACGTCCGTGACGACGTCGTTGGCCAGCTCGACGGTCATGCCCTTGTGGGCGCGGGCCTGGGCGTAGTACTCGGCGAAACGTTCCCGCAGGGGTGAGGTGGCCGGGTCGATCAGCTGCGCGCCCGAGATGTCGATGCCCAGGTCGGCGGCCTTCTTCAGGATCGCGGGCTCCTCGCCCAGCAGGGTCAGGTCGCAGACCCCGCGGCGCAGCACCACGTCGGCGGCGCGCAGCACCCGCTCCTCGGTGCCCTCGGGCAGCACGACGCGGCGCCGCTCGGAGCGGGCCCGCTCCAGCAGCTCGTGCTCGAACATCATCGGGGTGACCCGCTCGGAGCGGGCCACCGACAGCAGGCCGCGCAGCTCGGCGGTGTCCACGTGCCGCTCGAACAGGCCGAGCGCGGTCTCCAGCTTGCGCGGGGTCGCGGAGTTCAACCGGCTCTGCAGCGAGAAGAGTTCGGCGGCCGTCGGGAAGCTGTTGCCGGCCACCGACACCACCGGGGTGCCCGGGGCCAGCTTCGAGGCCAGCGTCAGGATGTCCTTGGTCGGGCGCTCGTTCAGGGTCAGCAGCACACCGGCGATCGGCGGCGTCCCCGAGGTGTGCGCGGCCAGCGCGCCGATGACCAGGTCGGAGCGGTCCCCGGGGGTCACGACCAGGCAGCCGGGGGTCAGGGCGTTGAGGAAGTTCGGCAGCATCGCGCCGCCGAAGACGAAGTCCAGGGCGTCGCGCGCCAGCCCGGCCTCGTCGCCGAGGAGCACCTCGGCGCCGAGCGCCCGGGTGATCTGGGCGACGGTGGGGGCGGACAGGGACTTGTCGTCCGGGAGTACGTAGCAGGGCACCGGGAGGCGGGCGGCCAGCCGCTCGGCTATGAGGTCGCGGTCCTCGGCGGCCACCCGGTTGACGACCATCGCGACCACGTGGCAGCCGAGGCTCTCGTAGGCGCGGTACGCGTTGCGGGTCTCGGCGCGCACGGCCTCGGCGGGGTGCTTGGTGCCGCCCACCACGGGCACGACCACGGCCCCCAGCTCGTTCGCGAGACGGGCGTTCAGCGCGAGCTCGTCCGGGAGGTTGGTGTCGGCGTAGTCGGTGCCGAGGACCAGCATGACCTCGTAGTCGCGGGCCACCCGGTGGTAGCGGTCGACCAGCTGGGACACCAGCTCGTCCGTGCCCTTCTCGGCCAGGATCGCGGAGGCCTCGTGGTACTCCATGCCGTAGGCCGTCGCGGCGTCCTGGTCGATGCGGTAGCGGGCCTTCAGGAGGTCGAAGAGCCGGTCCGGGGCGTCGTGCAGCAGCGGCCGGTACACGCCCACCCGGCCCGTCTGACGGGTCAGGAGCTCCATGATCCCCAGCTCGACGACCTGGCGGCCGTCCCCCCGCTCGATACCGGTCACGTACACGCTGCGCGTCACGCGTGCTCTCCGTCCATGTTGTGGATGCTGGGATTGTCCATTTAGTGTGGCTTGGCCTCTTGACAATACCTCTGCCGATGGATAGGACGCCCGCCGGGAAAAAGGCCTGGCCGGAGGGGTCGAAAGGCCCGGCGGGCGGAGCAGCAGAAGACGCGGGGCACCCCGGGCCCGTGGAACAATCGGACAGGCTTCCCCATGACGCCCTTCTTCACATGTACGGCAGGAGACACAGCACGATGCGTATCGGAGTTCTCACCGCAGGCGGCGACTGCCCGGGCCTGAACGCTGTCATCCGGTCGGTCGTACACCGCGCCGTGGTCGGTCACGGGGACGAGGTCATCGGATTCGAAGATGGTTTCAAGGGTCTCCTCGACGGTCACTACCGCCCCCTCGACATCAACGCCGTCAGCGGCATCCTCGCCCGCGGCGGCACGATCCTCGGCTCCGCGCGGATGGAGCGCGCCCGGCTCCACGAAGCGGCCGAGAACGCCGCCGAGTTGGCCCGCCGCTACGAGATCGACGCGCTCATCCCGATCGGCGGCGAGGGCACCCTGACGGCCGCCCGGATGCTGTCCGACGCCGGGATGCCGGTGGTCGGCGTACCGAAGACCATCGACAACGACATCTCCTCCACCGACCGCACCTTCGGCTTCGACACCGCCGTCATGGTCGCCACCGAGGCCATCGACCGCCTGAAGACCACCGCCGAATCGCACCAGCGCGTGATGGTCGTCGAGGTCATGGGCCGCCACGCGGGCTGGATCGCCCTGGAGTCGGGCATGGCCGGCGGCGCCCACGGCATCTGCCTGCCGGAGCGCCCCTTCGAGGTGGACGCCCTGGTGAAGATGGTGGAGGAACGATTCGCCCGCGGTAAGAAGTTCGCCGTCGTCTGCGTCGCCGAGGGCGCGCACCCGGCCGCCGGCTCCATGCCGTACGAGAAGGGCGAGATCGACCAGTACGGTCACGAGCGCTTCGCCGGCATCGGCAACCGCCTCGCCGTCGAACTGGAGCGGCGCCTGGGCAAGGAAGCCCGCCCGGTCATCCTCGGCCACGTCCAGCGCGGCGGCACCCCGACCGCCTACGACCGCGTCCTCGCGACCCGCTTCGGCTGGCACGCGGTGGAGGCCGTCCACCGCGGCGACTTCGGCAACATGACCGCCCTGCGCGGCACCGACATCGTGATGGCCCCCCTCGCGCACGCCGTCACCGAGCTGAAGACCGTCCCGGACGAGCGGATGTACGAGGCCGAGTCCGTCTTCTGACCGGCCCGCCCGGCCGGGACTTCCGGCCCCACTTCTCCGCCGAACGGCCCCGGTGCGTCTCCCTCGCGGAGCGCCCGGGGCCGTTTCGCCGTACCGGGTGTGTGGCCTACCCCGCACCGCCGGCCAGGGACCAGAAGCGCTCGACGATCTCCGCGAGGAACTCCCGGCCCGCGTCCCCGGCCCCGGCCGAGCCCTGGCCGCCACCCCAGCTGAGGGTGGCCACCATCCGCGACTGGTAGTCGTTGTAGAGCTGCTCCAGGACCCATTCCAGATGGCCCTTGGGCACCGGCAGCAGTTTGGCCAGCGGTTTGACGTACGCCTGCCAGCGCGTGGTGACCGCACTGCGCAGCAGACCGGCGAGCTCCTCCTCCTTGCCGGTCGCCGTCACGAACTGGGCCAGGGTCAGGCCGAGGACCGTGGCGAGGGCGGCGGACTGCCGCTCGTTGCCCTTCCAGCGGCCGGTGTCCTCCATCTTCTGGTAGGAACCCGCCTCCAGTCCGATGCGGCGGGCCAGATCCTCGGGATCCAGACCCCGGGCCAGGCGGTGTTCGCGCAGGGTGACGGGTTCGGCGAGGAGTTCGCCGGGGGAGCACCAGAGCACGCCCGCGAGCGCGGTGAGCTCTGTGGAGGTGGGGGACAGTTCGCCCCGTTCCCAGGCCATCACGGTTTCGGGCGCGACAAGCAGTCCGTACTGGGCCCGCAGGCCATAGGCGACATGACCGGGAGCCATGCCCAGGGCCGCGCGCAGACGACGCGCGGCGGGGGCATTGAATGGTGGGCTGGAGTGCACAGGGCACACCGTAGGAGTGGCTGAGCCGTGGCGACTACCAACCAATCAAACAAGCTCATAACTCGTAGGAAAGTCCTATCGAGATCGACGCTTTGACCGGGTTTCCCTGCGACTGTCCGGTAATCGGATGGACCGATGCCCCCAGCACAGCGTACGGATTCAGCCACCCCGATTCAGGTGTCTCCCGATACCCGTCGAGTGATCCCCGTCACAGGCCCCGAACCGGCCCCCGGCCCCGTCCGTGATCCATACCGGGGGCCCTCGCCCACGGGGGTGGCGAGGGCCCCGCCCCCCGAACCCCGCCCGCACCACGCCCTTGCCTTGACGTCGGCGTCAAGGATTACGGTCGCTCCATGCGCATCGGCGAACTGGCGAAGCGGGCCGGGACCAGCACACGGACCCTCAGGTACTACGAATCACGCGGGCTGCTGGCCGCCCGGCGGACCGGTAACGGCTACCGCGACTACGACGAGGACGACCTGCGCCTGCTGAAGCAGATCCGCACCCTCCAGGACTTCGGCTTCGAACTGGAGGAGACCCGCCCGTTCGTCGACTGCCTGCGCGCCGGCCACCCGGCCGGGGACTCCTGCCCGGCCTCGCTCGCCGTCTACCGCCGCAAGCTCGCCGAGCTCGACGGCCTCATCGGCCAGCTCACCGACGTGCGCGACCAGGTCGCCCGGCAGCTCACCGCCGCCGAGGAGGTCGCGGGGGCGGCCGCGGGGGAGCCGCCCGCGCCGCGCTGCGAGATGACGGGCTGACCGCACCACCCACACGAGAGGGGAACCACATGATCCACGCCCAGGGCGTGCCCGAAGTGACCGACGCCGACTTCGCCGCGGAGGTGCTGCGGGAGCGCGGGCGGCCCGTACTGGTGGAGTTCACCGCCGACTGGTGCGGACCCTGCCGCCAGCTCGCCCCCGTCCTGTCCGCCGTCGCCGCCGAGGAGGCCGCCCGGCTCAAGGTCGTCCAGATCGACGTCGACCACAACCCGGCGACCGCCGCCCGCTACGCGGTCCTGGCCGCCCCCACCCTGTTCCTCTTCCGCGACGGCGAACCCGTCCTCCAGCTGCTCGGCGCCCGCGCCAAGCGCAAGCTGCTCCAGGAACTCGAAGAGCACCTGGAGCAGCGCGCGGACCGGCAGCCCGCTACGGCCTGAGCCAGATCGTCGCCATCGGCGGGAGCGTCATCCGCAGGCTCGCCGCGCGCCCCTGGGCCGGTACCGGCTCGGGGCGCAGCGGCTTGGCGTGGTGGACGCCGCTGCCGCCGTACGGTTCGAGGTCCGTGTTGAGGACCTCCCGCCACTGCGCCACCTCCTCCGGCACCCCGACCCGGTAGCCGTGCCGCACCACCGGCGAGAAGTTCGACACGCACAGCAGCTGCGAACCGTCCTGCGCGTACCGCAGGAACGCGAACACGTTGTCCTCGGCGGCGTCCGCCTCCACCCACGCGAAGCCCTCCGGCACGGTGTCCCGCTCCCACAGCGCCGGCGAGGCCGTGTACGTACGGTTCAGGTCGCGCACGAGGTCCCGTACGCCCCGGTGGTCACCGGCCGCCGGGTACGAGGAGTCCAGCAGCCACCAGTCCGGCCCGTACGCCTCCGACCACTCCGAACCCTGCGCGAACTCCTGCCCCATGAACAGCAGCTGCTTGCCCGGGTGGGCCCACATGAAGCCCAGGTACGCGCGGTGCGTGGCCCGCTGCTGCCACCAGTCGCCCGGCATCTTCGACACCAGCGAGCGCTTGCCGTGCACCACCTCGTCGTGCGAGATCGGCAGCACGTAGTTCTCGCTGTACGCGTAGACCATCCCGAAGGTCATGTCGTGGTGGTGGTACTTGCGGTGCACCGGCTCCTTCGACACGTACCGCAGCGTGTCGTGCATCCAGCCCATGTTCCACTTCAGGCCGAAGCCCAGCCCGCCCGCGTCCGTCGGCCGGGTCACGCCCTCCCAGGCCGTGGACTCCTCGGCGATCGTCATCACGCCCGGGCAGCGCCGGTACACCGTCGCGTTCATCTCCTGGAGCAGCGCCACCGCGTCCAGGTCCTCCCGGCCGCCGTGCGCGTTCGGGGACCAGTCGCCCTCCTCGCGCGAGTAGTCCAGGTACAGCATCGAGGCCACCGCGTCCACGCGCAGCCCGTCCACGTGGAACTCCTGGCACCAGTACACGGCGTTGGCGACCAGGAAGTTGCGGACCTCCTTGCGCCCGTAGTCGAACTCCAGCGTCCCCCAGTCCGGGTGCGCGGCCCGGCGCGGGTCCTGGTGCTCGTACAGCGGCCGCCCGTCGAACTCGGCCAGCGCCCAGGCGTCGCGCGGGAAGTGCGCGGGCACCCAGTCGACGATCACGCCGATCCCCGCCCGGTGCAGCGCGTCGACGAGCAGACGGAAGTCGTCCGGGCCGCCCATCCGCGAGGTCGGCGCGTAGAAACCGGTGACCTGGTAGCCCCAGGACCCGCCGAAGGGATGCTCGGCGACCGGCATCAGCTCCACGTGCGTGAAGCCCAGCTCCTTCACGTACGCCGGCAGCTGCTCCGCCAGCTGCCGGTACGAGAGCCCGGGCCGCCACGACGCCAGGTGCAGCTCGTACACCGACAGCGGCGCCTGGTGCGGCGCCCGCTCCCCGCGCCGCGCCATCCACTCCGCGTCCTGCCACACGTACCGGGACGCCGTGACGATCGAGGCGTTCGCCGGCGGGACCTCCGCGTACCGCGCCATCGGGTCGGCGCGCAGGGTGTGGCTGCCGTCCGGGCGCGTCACGTCGTACTTGTACAGGGCGCCCTCGCCGACCCCCGGCAGGAACAGCTCCCACACCCCGGTCGAGCCCAGCGAGCGCATCGGGTACGCCACCGCGTCCCAGTACGAGAAGTCCCCGGTCACCCGCACGCCCTGGGCATTGGGCGCCCACACCGTGAACCGGGTGCCCTTCACCCCCTGGTGCTCCATCGGCTGCGAGCCGAGCGCCTTCCACAGCTCCTCGTGCCGGCCCTCGCCGATCAGGTGCAGGTCCAGCTCCCCGAGCGCGGGCAGGAACCGGTACGGGTCGTGGACTTCGATCTCGTCGCTGTCGTACGTCACGAGCAGCCGGTAGTCCGGTACCCCGGTCAGCGGCAGCAGCCCGGAGAACAGCCCGTCCCCGTCGTCGAAGAGCTCCGCCCGCAGCCCCTTCGCGACGATCGTGACGGCCTTCGCGTACGGGCGCAGCACCCGGAAGGCGACCCCGCCGCGCTGCGCACGGGCGCCGAGCACCCCGTGCGGATCGTGGTGGCGGCCCTCCAGCAGCCGGGCCCGTTCCTCCGCCCCGAGCGCGGGGGCCGGCCGGACCCCGTGGGGAGGGGCGGCGCGGCGGGCCCGGGGGGTACGGGGCTTCGCGGGCTCGGGTGCGGCCTTGTCGCGGACGGTCGGTGACGGCTGTCGTGCGGCGCTCACGCGAGCGGCCTCCTCGGGGGCTTCGGGTGGGGGGTGGTGCCGGGGGTGCCCGGCGGGGGCATGCGGTGGGCGGAGGG
>NZ_JBHWBP010000277.1:0-10223 GCF_042735575.1 Streptomyces sp. NPDC059564
ACGGTGTGCCGGCCCGCGACCTCCTGGAGGAGCTCCGCCAGCACCTCCTCGTTGGTCCAGCGCGGCCGCCAGCCCGCCGCGTGCAGCCCGCTGACGCTGACCACCCACGGGTGCATCGTGTACGCGAGGTCCCCGGCCGGGGACGGCGTCAGGCCGATCCGGTGCAGCCGGGCCGCCGCGCCCAGGGCGACCGCCGAGGGCAGCTCCATGCGGCGGATGCCGCTCAGCTCCTCGACCTCCTCCTGCTCCAGCCACCCCTCGCAGCCGACCGCCAGCTCCCCCTCGGCCTTCTCCAGCGCCGCGTACTCCAGGGCGCTGACCAGGTCCTCGACGTGGCAGAACTGCCAGGTGGGCCGGGATCCCGCGACGACGAGCAGGCGCGGGGACTCGAAGTACCGGGTCAGCGCGGTGTCGGTGCCGCCGACCAGGACCGCCGGGCGGACCACCGTCACGTTCAGCCCGGGGTGCGCGCGGGGCGCCCGGCGGCCCAGGCGCTCGATCTCCAGGAGGTCGCCGACCCCGGTCGCCTCGGCGGTGGCGCGCAGCTCGGAGTCCTCCGAGAGCGGGATGTCGTTGTCCGGGAGGGCCCCGTAGACCATCGCGGAGGTGCACAGCACGACCCGGTGGACCCCGGCGGCCGCTGCGGCGGTCAGGACGGTCTGGGTGCCGCGCACGTTGTACGCGGTACGGGCCGCCGGGTCCGTCTCCAGGTCCAGGTCGAGCGCGAGATGGACGACGACGTCGGCGCCGCGCAGTTTCTCCGCGATCGCGGGGTCCCGTACGTCCAGGACGTGCCACAGCGCGGCGGCGCAGTCCCCGCGCCGCTCGTCGATGGCGACGACCTGCTTGACCTCGTCGGATGCGGCGAGGCGGCTCACCAAGGCCGCGCCGACCCCGGACGCGGCGCCGGTCACCGCGATCACGGGGCTGCGCCGTCGGGATTCGGCGTGGTTTCGCGGCTGGCGAACGCCGGGGGCGCTGTCACCGTGCTCAGGGCGGATTTCGGCGTCGTGCGGCGCGCGAGCCTGCGGATCTGGGGAACTCACCGGGCGTCTCCAGCGGTTGTCTTCAGTAGGGACGCGCCGTGACGCGTACCCACCAGGTGATGTCCATCCTGCCGCAGCCCAGGAGTCGGCGGAGCACCGAGCCCGGAAGCGGGAGTGGTGTCTACGCTGGGTGGTGTTGTCGGACCATTGCCCGTCGGCTCCCGCCGGCGGCCCTACGAGCCGAGGAAACCCGTGAGCGACACCCCATTCGGATTCGGCCTTCCGCCGGAGGAGCCGGAGAACGGCGACGAGGGCAAGAAGGGCGGACAGGGCGGTCCCGCGAATCCGTTCGGGTTCGGCCCGGGCGGCCTGCCGGGCGGTGCGGACAATCCGTTCGCCGCGATGTTCGGCTCGATGAACCCGAACGACCTCGGTGCCGCCTTCCAGCAGCTCGGCCAGATGCTGAGCTACGAGGGCGGTCCGGTCAACTGGGACATGGCCAAGGACATCGCCCGCCAGACCGTCGCGCAGGGCACCGCGGACGGCGTGAAGGACGTGAGCGTCGGCGTCGCCGAGAAGTCGGCGGTCGAGGAGGCCGTGCGCCTCGCCGACCTGTGGCTGGACGGGGTGACCTCCCTCCCGTCGGGCGCCAACGCGGCCGTGGCCTGGAGCCGCGCCGAGTGGGTCGAGGCGACCCTCCCGGTGTGGAAGGAGCTCGTGGACCCGGTCGCCGAGCGCGTCGGCACGGCCATGGGCAGCGTCCTGCCCGAGGAGATGCAGGCCATGGCGGGCCCGCTGCTCGGGATGATGCGTTCCATGGGCGGGGCCATGTTCGGCCAGCAGATCGGCCAGGCCGTGGGCACGCTCGCGGGCGAGGTCGTCGGCTCGACCGACATCGGGCTGCCGCTGGGCCCGGCCGGGCGGGCGGCGCTGCTGCCGCTGAATATCGAGAGCTTCGGCAAGGACCTCGGCGTCCCCTCGGACGAGGTCCGGCTGTACCTGGCCCTGCGCGAGGCGGCCCACGCCCGTCTCTTCGCGCACGTGCCGTGGCTGCGTTCGCACCTGTTCGGCGCGGTCGAGGGGTACGCGCGCGGCATCAAGGTGGACACCTCGAAGCTGGAGGACGTGGTCGGCCAGCTGGACCCGTCGAACCCGGAGCAGCTCCAGGAGGCGCTCCAGGGCGGCATGTTCCAGCCGCAGGACACCCCCGAGCAGAAGGCCGCGCTGGCCCGCCTGGAGACGGCGCTCGCGCTGGTCGAGGGCTGGGTGGACGCGGTCGTGCACGAAGCGGCCAAGCCCCGTCTGACCTCGGCCGACGCGATGCGCGAGACGATGCGCCGGCGCCGGGCCTCCGGCGGCCCCGCGGAGCAGACCTTCGCGACGCTGATCGGCCTGGAGCTGCGGCCCCGGCGGCTGCGCGACGCCTCGCGGCTGTGGGCCTCGCTCACCGACGCGCGCGGCGTGGACGGCCGCGACGGGCTGTGGGAGCACCCGGACATGCTGCCGACGGCGTCCGACCTGGACGACCCGGACGGGTTCGTGCACCGTGAGCAGCTGGACTTCTCCGAGATCGACAAGATGCTCGGCGAAGCGGCCCAGAAGCGCGACGAGGACGGCGACGACAAGAAGTGAGCCTGCACGAAGACGCGGTCCTCGTCCTGAAGCGGTACGAGGACCAGCCCGAGCTGCGCGACCTGTACCTGGAGCACCTGGCCGCCCACCCGGACGGGGTCTACAAGCCCTGCCGGGCGGGGCACGTCACCGGCAGCGCCCTGGTCGTCGACCCGGCGGGCGGGCGCGTCCTGCTGACCCTGCACAAGAAGCTCGGCATGTGGCTCCAGATGGGCGGGCACTGCGAGCCCGGTGACGCCACCCTCGCGGACGTCGCGCTGCGCGAGGCCGTCGAGGAGTCGGGGATCGCCTCCGGGCTGACGCTGCTGCCGGGCGGCCCGGTGCGGCTGGACCGGCATGCGATCCCGGCGCCGTGCAACTGGCACCTGGACGTGCAGTACGCGGCGCTGGCTCCGGCCGGTGCGGTGGCGGAGATCAGCGAGGAGTCGCTGGACCTGCGCTGGTTCCCGTACGAGGAGGTGGCGGCGGTCGCCGACACCTCGGTGGTGCGGCTGATGGCAGCCACCCGGGCGCGCCTCGGCGGCTGACCTGCGGACACACGCAAAGGGGCGGTCCCGCGCGGGGCCGCCCCTTTGCGCCGTGCCGGATCAGTTCCAGGCGTTGTTCTGGTTCTGGGCGTGGGCGCCGTGCTGGCCCATGCCGAACTGCGCGGCCACGCCCTGCCCGAGCTGGGCGTTCTGCGGCGGGAGCACCTCGCTGGGCTGGACCAGGGCGAAGCCGGTGCCGAGGAAGCTGAGCTCCCAGCCCTCACCGGTGTTGCCGCGGCGCCGCCACACGCCGGTGGAGTGCGTCTGGGCCTGCATCTGCACGCGCAGCGAGGTGGACCAGGCGACGATCGCGTCGGCGTCGGCGTTGACGTACTTGTCGGGCGTGACCTGCATCATCAGCGGCTGCCCGGAGGTCATCAGCGCGACCTTGCCGCGGCCGCTGATGTTGAGCTGGTACTTGCCGGAGCCGGAGATCCCGTACTGGCTGTCGACCGCGATGGCCTCGGTGTGCAGGGTGGAGTCCAGGGCCAGCACGTAGCTGCTGTCGACGGTGAGGCCGTCCTGGTCCACGTCCACGACGTGCACGTACTGGGCGAGGTTGGCCAGGTAGACCGTGCCCTGCCCGGAGCAGCGCATGAGGTCGAGGCCCTCGCCGGTGCGGGCGCGGGCGGTGCGCTGGGTGGTGCTCTGGTACTCGCCGTCGAAGTCGATGATGCCCTGGTAGGCGACCATCGCGCCCTTGCGGGCGAGGACGTCGTCGGAGCCGCTCAGCGAGACCCGCAGGAGCTGGGGGTTCTGGACGGTGTACCGGTCCTGGGACTGCGCTTCCGCGTAGCCGAAAAGTGAGCTCTGCATGATGTGTCCGCTCCCCCTCAGCCCCGGGTCCGGAGCCGGTCGGTGCTGTCCTCGCTGGGCTGTACGACGACGATGCCCTGGCCGGAGAAGGCCATCTGGTAGGCCTCCCCGCTGCCCCGGCCGATCATCGACGAGGCCTTGAAGCTGCGCTTCCCCTTGACCTTGAGGTTCGGGGACCAGGCGACGAGCGCGTCCGGGTCCACGTACGTCTCGTCGTCGCCGCGGCCGCAGTCGACCACGATCGGGGTGCCGCGGGAGGTGATGGCGACCCATCCCGTGCCGGCGACCTGGACGTTGAAGAGGCCCTGGCCGGCGAACTTCGCCATGCCCTTGACCCGCTCGACGCCCCACTGGAGCTGGGCGTCGAAGGCGAGGAGGTTGGTGCCGTTGACGGAGAGGGCGTCGTTGTTGAGGTTGATGCAGACGACGTCGGCGCCGTAGTCGGCAAGGTAGAGCAGGCCGTCGCCGGTGCACTTCATCAGCGGGGCGCCCTCGCCGGTCAGCCACTGCGAGGCCATCTGGCGCACGGCCGGCGGGTTGGGCTCGTACTGGACGAAGCCCTCGTACGCGACCATCGAGCCGGTGCGGGCGAAGAGGTCCTGGCCGCTCTGCATGGCGACCCTGAGCATGGAGCGGCCGTGGTTCTCCATGCGGGCCGTGACGGGAGTGGGGGCGTAGCCCGCGAGCTGCTGGTTCATTGCGTTCATGGCGTTCATGTGGGGCTCCCTCAGACCTCGTACGGCTGGACGACGATGAAGTTGCCGGGAGCACCGCGGAACTGGAGGTTCACGGTCTCCCCGCTGTGGCCGGGGTAGGCGTTGCGCCGCAGGCGCACCTGGCTGGAGATGATCACCTGGGAGGCGGCCGACCACGCGACGATGGCGTTGCTGTCCGCGAAGGTGGTCGGGGTGACGGGCAGGACGACGGGGACGCCGTGCGTCTTGACGATCACCGTGCCGGAGCCCTGGAACAGCATCGTGAACAGGGCGCCGCCGGGGATGCCGTGGCCCTCGATCCGGCGGACCTCGTGCTGGAGGGACTCGTCGAAGGCGAGGACGGACTCGGCGGAGACGCAGATCCCGTCGCCCTGGAGCTCGATGGCGTGCAGGTGGGCGCCGTTCTCGGCGAGGAAGACCTGGCCGCGGCCGGTGCAGCGCATCAGCTGCATCTCCTGGCCGGTCGCGTTGCCGACGATGCGGCCCGCGAAGCCGGCGCCCTTGTAGCTGAAGTCGACCTTGCCCTGGTAGAGGACCATGCTGCCCTGGCGGGCGAGGACGGCCTGGCCGCCCATCGACAGGTCGACGCGCATGAGCTGCTGGTTCTGCGGGGTCCAGCGGGCGCCCGTGGGGGCTTCCTTGTACGGCTGGAGGGCGGCGGCGAGGCCGGGAGCGGCCCCGGCGGCGGCCTGCGGGGCCTGGCCGTAGGGGGCCGGCGGCTGCTGGCCGTAGCCGGGCTGCTGGCCGGGTACCTGGCCGTACGCGGGCTGCGGCTGCTGACCGTAGGGCGCGGGGGCCGGGGCCGGGGGCGGGACCTGGCCGCCGTACGAGGCGTGCGGCTGGTGCTGGCCGCCGTACGAGGGCGGGCCGGGCTGCTGCGGCGGGTGGGGCGGCTGGCCGTACGGGGCCGCGGGGGCGGGCGGGGCCAGCGGGGCGATCATGGTCGGCGCCGAGTGCACCGGCACGGGGGCCGGGGGCTGCTGCTGCGGCGCCGCGTAGGGCGCGGGCTGCTGCGGCTGCTGGGCCGGGGCGGCGAAGGACGGGGCCGGGGCCGGCGCGACCGCCTGCGGCGGCGGTGCGAAACCGGGTGCGGCGGCCGGCGGCTGGGCCTGGGCCGGTACCTGTTGCTGCGGCTGCTCCTCTTCCTCGGCGACCTCGCCGCCGAAGTTCTTCAGCAGCGCGGCGAGTCCGCCGTCGAAGCCCTGGCCGACGGCGGCGAAGCGCCACACGTCCTTCAGGTAGAAGTCGCCGATCATCAGCGCGCGTTCCGTGCTGAACTCGGAGCCGGTGAAGGAGTACCGGACGACTTCCTCGCCGCCGGCCACGATCCGGATGTAGCCGGGGCCGATCTGCGACATCTGGCCCGGGCCGTCGAGGGTGGCCGTGAAGGACAGCTTGTGGATGGCCGCCGGCACGCGGTCGAGAGTCACCCGGAAGGATTCCGTGTCACCGGCCTGCTCGCCGAGTTGCTGGATGGACTCCTCCGGCGACTTCGGCTGGTTGTAGAAGACGAAGTAACGGTCGTCCGAGAGCTGCTCGTTGGCGTCGAGCCCGAAGCAGCTGATGTCGAAGGCGAGCCCGGGCCCGGCGATCTGGACGCCCACGTACAGATCGGTGCCCGCCGTCAGATCACTGATCTTGGCCTTGTGGCCGCGTTGGAATTCCCTGGCCATACGTCCGACCGTCCCCCATCCCGACTGTGAATCCGTGCCGCTGGATCCGCGCGGCTGCGTGCGTGCCGCTCAGGCTAACGGCTCCCGCCGACATCCGGCCAAGTCGGTACCGACCCGGTACACAACCGCCTTCCGTGACAGAAGGTCATTCCTCGCGGGCGCCCGGGATCCGCGGAAGGCGCTCCGCCGCGACCACTCCTTCGAGGAAGCCTCGGGCCCGCTCCGTCTTGGGGTAGGCGTCGAGCAGCTCCCAGAAGCGGGGGCCGTGGCCGGGCACCAGGAGGTGTGCCAGCTCGTGGAGCAGCACGTAGTCGACGACGTACTCCGGCATGCCCTGGAGGCGGTGGGAGAGCCGGATGCTGCCCTCGGCGGGGGTGCAGGAGCCCCAGCGGGTGTTCTGGTTGGTGACCCAGCGGACCGAACTCGGGCGGGCCCGGCCGTCGAAGTACTGCTCTGACAGACGTTCGGCGCGTTCGGTGAGTTCCGTGTCGCCGAGGGTGCGCTTGTTCTCCTGGGCGGCGAGCTTGTCCAGCATGACGCCCACCCAGCGGCGCTCCTCCGCCTCGGACATCCGGGCAGGGATCAGCACCACCGTCCGGTCACCCTCGCGGTAGGCGGAAACGGTCCTGCGGCGGCGCGCGCTCCGGCGGACTTCGACGGCGCGCTGGGGTGGGTCGGCGGACACGCCTCGAAGGTACCCGGTCGTCGCGGCGGAAGTCCCGCACGTCCGCGGTTCGAACGTGATCGATCCGGCGGTGCTGCCGGGAACACACCCTTCCTCCATCTCATATGCCTAATACCCCTTGCCTGTGGACAAATTTCCGCGCGGTGCGCGGCGGCCGGGCAAGGTGGCCGAAGGCACGGGGAGTCCGTCCGAAGACCGGTTTCAGGGGGAAGTCATGTATCCGAAGGTGAAGCCCGCGCTGGCACGGGCCTGGCGGGATCTGCAGACGGTCCAGTTCGGCGTGACGCCCGCGCACGCGGTGGTGCTCGGGCCGGTGGACACGGCCACCGGCTCGCTCATCGACCGCGTCGACGGGACGCGGGGGATGGAACTGCTGCGGGCCGAGGCCCGGGCGATGGGGCTCGCGGAGGGCCGGCTGGACGAGCTGGTGCGGCGCCTCGCGGCGGCCGGGCTGCTCGACGACGTCACCGCGGGAGGGCCGCGGGCCCAGGCGGTGCGGCGACGCCCCGAGGTCCTGGAGCGGCTCGGGCCCGATCTGGGTTCGCTCTCCCTGGTGCACCGGGATCCCGGAGGTGATTTACGGGGCCTCGCGGCGCGGCGGGCGATACGGGTCCAGGTGCGCGGGAGCGGCCGGGTGGGGGCGGTCGTCGCGGCCGTCCTGGCGGGGGCCGGGGTGGGGCGGGTCGAGGTGCTCGACGGGGGCCGGGTGACGGGGGCCGACGTGGCTCCGGGCGGGCTGGGTCCCGCGAGCGTGGGCCGGCTGCGGGCCGAGGCGGCGGCCGCCCTCGTGCGGGAGTCGGCCCCGGGCCGGGCTCCGCGCGCGGGGGATCCCGACGGGCCGGGGCCGGCGCCGCCCGCGCTGGTGGTGGTCGCGCCCCGGGACGGGCTCCAGGCGTGGGCCCCCGATCCGGCGACGGCGGCCGACTGGGTGGCCGCCGGCACCCCGCACCTGTACGCGGGGGTGCTGGAGGGGACGGGGCTGGTCGGCCCCCTGGTGCTGCCGGGCGGCACGGCCTGCGCCGGGTGCATGGAGCGCGACCGCGTCGACCGGGATCCGGCCTGGCCGCGGATGCTGGTCCAGTGGCGGTCGGCGCACCGCCGCCGCGCCACGGCGGCCTGCGATCTGGGGCTGTCCACGGCGGTGGCGGGGCTGGCCGCCTCACACGCCCTGGCCTTCCTCGACGGGGAGCTGCCCGCCTCGACCGCCGCCCGCTGGGAGGCCGCCCTCCCGGGGCTGCACTGGGAGCGCGTTCCGCTGCGGCCGCACCCCGACTGCCCGTGCGCGGCGGCGGCTCCCGCCGTGGGCGCCGGGGCGGTGCGGTCGTGAACGGCCTGACTCCCGCCGGACCGGGGGCGGGTGCCCGGGTCCGGGGGTACGGGGGGCCATGACAGGATGCGCGGGGGGCCGAGGGGCCGTCCCGGAACCGCCGCTCGCGGCGCTGCCGTCTGGGAACTGGAGGGGCGAATGTCTGATCTTCCCCGGAAGGCGGTCACCCGTACCGTCAAGCTGGCCGCGCTGCCGCTCGGCATCGCGGGACGCGCGACCTGGGGGCTGGGCAAGCGGATCGGCGGGAAGTCGGCCGAGATCGTGGCCCGTGAGCTCCAGCAGCGCACCGCCGAACAGCTGTTCCGCACCCTCGGCGAGCTGAAGGGCGGTGCCATGAAGTTCGGGCAGGCCCTGTCGGTGTTCGAGTCGGCGCTGCCCGAGGAGGTCGCGGGCCCGTACCGGGCGGCGCTGACCAAGCTTCAGGAGGCGGCCCCGCCGCTGCCGGCGGCGCGGGTGCACCAGGTGCTGGCGGAGCGGCTCGGCGAGGACTGGCGTGAGCTGTTCGAGGAGTTCGAGGACAAGCCCGCCGCGGCCGCCTCGATCGGGCAGGTCCACCGGGCGGTGTGGCACGACGGCCGGCAGGTGGCGGTCAAGGTCCAGTACCCGGGGGCCGGAGAGGCGCTGCTGTCCGACCTCAAGCAGCTGAGCCGGTTCGCCGGGCTGCTCGGCCCGCTGATTCCGGGCATGGACATGAAGCCGCTGATCACCGAACTGCGCGACCGGGTCGCGGAGGAACTGGACTACGAGCTGGAGGCCGAGGCCCAGCGCACCCACGCCGACGCCTTCGACGGCGACCCGGACGTGGTGGTCCCCGACGTCGTGCACCAGGGCGACCAGGTGCTGGTGACGGAGTGGATGGAGGGCATCCCGCTGTCGGAGATCGTCGCCGACGGCACGCGGGAGGAGCGCGACCGCGCCGGGCAGCTGCTGGCCCGGTTCCTCTTCTCCGGGCCCGCGCGCACCGGGCTGCTGCACGCCGATCCGCATCCGGGGAACTTCCGGCTGATCCCGGGGGCGGACGGCCGGATGCGGCTGGGCGTGCTCGACTTCGGCACGGTCGACCGCCTGCCGGGCGGCTGGCCCAAGCCCATAGGCCGGTCCCTGCGGATGACCCTGGACGGGGACGCCGAGGGGGTCTACGGGCACCTGCGCGCCGAGGGGTTCGTGAAGGAGTCCATCGACCTCGATCCGGACGCGGTGCTCGACTACCTCAAGCCGATCATCGAGCCCGCCGAGGCCGACGAGTTCACCTTCACCCGGCCGTGGCTGCGCGGCCAGGCGGCGCGGATCGCCGATCCCCGCTCCCCCGCGCACCAGTTGGGACGGCAGATCAACCTGCCGCCCTCGTACCTGCTGATCCACCGGGTCTCCCTGAGCACCATCGGGGTGCTGTGCCAGCTGGGAGCGACGGTGCGGCTGCGCGACGAACTGGAGGCCTGGCTGCCGGGGTTCCTGCCCGAGGGCTGAGCCCCGGGCCGAGCCCGCGGACGGCCGCGGTCACCACCAGGCGGAGTCGAGGCGGCCCTCGATCGCCCGGAGGTTGGCGCGCGCGCAGTCGACGCAGAAGTACTGTCTGGTCCCGTTCTCCACCGAACAGGTCCAGGTGGGCGGGGCACCGTCCGGGGAGCGGGCGCCGCAGCGCGCGCAGACGACGGGCTGGGCCCCGGGTCCCGGCGGGGCCGGGTGGGGAGTCTGCTGGTCCACCTCCAGACGATATCCCCGCGCAGGCGCGGCCGGCCCCGCAACGCACCGGGGGGGGGGGGGGGGGGGGACCGGGGCGCCCCGGGGGGGGAGGGGGGGGGGCGGGGGGGCCCCCCGCGCCGGAGGGGGAAGGCCCGGGCGAGGCCGCCGGGGGCGCGCA
>NZ_JBHWBP010000278.1:0-10218 GCF_042735575.1 Streptomyces sp. NPDC059564
CGAGCCGTGTGCCCGTGTTCCGTGAGCTGGTGGAAGCATCCCTTCCCCATCCCACCACGAAAGGCCGTGCCCGCCCCGGGAGGCGGGGCGGGCACGGCGCGGCGCGCGCGGCCCGGGCTACAGGGCCCGGTGGGCGGCGATCACCTCCGCGTAGCGGCGGCCGCTGTACTTCACGGTGCGGCGCTGGGTGGCGTAGTCGACGTGGACGAGGCCGAAGCGCTTGTCATAGCCGTAGGCCCATTCGAAGTTGTCGAGCAGCGACCAGGCGTAGTACCCGGCCAGCGGGGCGCCGCGGCGGGCCGCGCGGGCGCAGGCGGCCAGGTGGGCGGTCAGGTACGCGGCCCGCTCGGGGTCGTGGACGCTGCCGTCGGGGGCGACGGTGTCCGGGTACGAGGAGCCGTTCTCGGTGACGTGGATGCGCCGGGCCCCGTACTCCTCGGTGAGGCGCAGGAGCAGGGTTTCGATGCCGCTCGCGTCGACCTCCCAGTCCATGCCGGTGCGCGGGACGCCGGGCCGTTCGATCTGGCGGGCATGGGGGGCGGGTCCGGCCGGGTCGGCGGTGACGACCTGCGGGAAGTAGTAGTTCAGGCCGGTCCAGTCGAGGGGTGCGGCGATGGTGGCGAGGTCGCCGGGGCGTTCGGGGAGGCCGACGCCGTAGACCTCGCGCATGTCGGCGGGGAAGCCTCGGCCGTGGACGGGGTCGAGCCACCAGCGGTTGACGTGTCCGTCCATGCGCCGGGCGGCTTCGCGGTCGGCTTCGCAGGCGGTGGCGGGTGCGACGGTGGAGAGGTTGTTGACGATGCCGATCCGGGCGCCGGGGGCGGCGGCGCGGACGGCCCCGGTGGCGAGGCCGTGGCCGAGCAGGAGGTGGTAGGAGGCGCGGACGGCGGCGGTCAGGTCGCGCAGGCCGGGCGCCATCTTCCCCTCCAGGTGGCCGATCCAGGCGGAGCACAGCGGCTCGTTCAGGGTGGCCCACTGGGTGACGCGGTCGCCGAGGCGGGCGGCCACGACCCCGGCGTACGCGGCGAAGTGCTCGGCGGTGGCCCGCTCGGGCCAGCCGCCGCGGTCCTGCAGGGCTTGGGGCAGGTCCCAGTGGTAGAGGGTGACCGAGGGGGCGATGCCGGCGGCGAGGAGGCCGTCGACGAGCCGGTCGTAGAAGTCGAGGCCCTTGGCGTTGACGGGGCCGTCCCCGCCGGGCAGGACGCGGGGCCAGGCGACGGACAGCCGGTAGGCGTTGGTGCCGAGCCCGCGCATCAGGGCGATGTCGTCCTGCCAGCGGTGGTAGTGGTCGCAGGCCGTGTCGCCGGTGTGGCCGCCGTGCACGGCGCCGGGGGTGCGGGAGAAGGTGTCCCAGATGGAGGGGCCGCGGCCGTCCTCGTCGGCGGCGCCCTCGATCTGGTAGGCGGAGGTGGCGGTGCCCCAGGCGAAGTCGCGGGGCAGGGCGGCGAGGTCGATGCCGCCCGGGTGCGGGGCGGTGGTGGGGAGGCTTTCCGAGAGGGTCACTTGACGGCTCCTGCCGTGAGTCCGGCCACCAGGTACTTCTGCAGCAGCAGGAATCCGGCGACGACGGGGATGCTGACGACGAGCGAGGCGGCCATGATCTGGTTCCAGTACACGTCGTTCTGCGTGGAGTAGCCCTGCAGTCCGACGGCGAGGGTGCGGGTGGTGTCGTTGGTCATGACGGAGGCGAAGAGCACCTCGCCCCAGGCGGTCATGAAGGCGTACACGGCGACGGCGACGATGCCGGGCACGGCGGCCGGCACGACGACGCGCAGCAGCGCGCCGAGGGGGCCGCAGCCGTCGACGGTGGCCGCTTCGTCCAGGTCCCGGGGCACCGAGTCGAAGTAGCCGATGAGCATCCAGATGGAGAAGGGCAGCGAGAAGGTGAGGTAGGTGAGGATCAGGCCGCCGCGGGAGCCGTAGAGCGCGACTCCGGTGGTGTTGCCGATGTTCACGAAGATCAGGAACAGCGGGAGCAGGAAGAGGATCCCGGGGAACATCTGCGTGGAGAGCACGGTGACCGTGAAGAGGCGTTTGCCGCGGAAGCGGTACCGGCTGACGGCGTAGGCCGCGAAGACGGCGACGACGACGGAGCAGGCCGTCGCGGCGCCCGCGACGATCAGCGAGTTCACGAAGTACTCGGCGAGCGGGATGGTGTGCCAGATGTCCGCGTACGGGCGGACGGTGAGCCCGCTGGGGATCCACCGGAAGCGTCCGGCGACGTCCTCCAGCGGTTTGAGGGAGCTGGTGACCATCACGTAGACGGGCAGCAGGACGAATCCGGCCAGCAGGGTCAGGAAGACGGCCCGGACCGCCCGGAAGGACGCGGGCGGGCGGAGCGGGTCGCGTTCAGCCGCGGGCATCGTCGTGCCTCCTTCCGCGGGTGGTGACGAGCAGGTAGGCGGCGGTGACCAGCAGCAGGAACAGCAGCAGCAGGACGGACATGGCCGAGCCCGTGCCGAAGTTCCAGGTGACGAAGCTGGACTGGTAGATGTGCAGGGAGATCAGGTCGGCGGCCTCCGGGGCGGACTTGCCGAACAGCACGAACGGGGTGTTGAAGTCGTTGAAGGTCCACAGGAACAGCACGAGGACCAGGACCTGGTTGACGGGGCCGACGGAGGGCAGGGTGATCCGGCGGATCTGCTGCCAGGTGTTCGCGCCGTCCAGCGCGGCGGCCTCGTAGAGCTCGCGGGGGATGTTCTGGAGGGCGGCCGTCACGATGAGGAAGGCGAAGGGCCAGCCCTTCCAGACGGAGACGATGAGCAGGGCCCAGAAGCTGTTGTCGCCGAGCAGCCAGAAGGTGTGCCCGGCGCCGCCGATGCCCAGCTGGTCGTGGATCACGTGGTTCACCAGGCCGTTGTCGCGCTGGAACATGAACGACCAGGTGATGACGGCCGCGTAGACGGGCAGCGCGTACGGGACCAGGAACAGGGCCCGCAGGATGCCGCGGCCGCGGAAGGTCTCCTGCGTGAACACGGCGGCGGCGGTGCCGATCAGCCAGCACAGGGCCACGGAGAGCAGGGTGAACAGGCAGGTGGTGAGGAAGGAGCGCAGGAGGGCCTCGCCGACGGGCCGGTCGAAGTCGACGGCGAGGTGGTAGTTGTCGAGGCCCGCCCAGGGCGCGCTCGTCCAGTCGCGGATGTGGAACTGGGTGAGCTCGCGGAAGCTCGCCACGATGCCCATGACCATCGGGACGAGGTGGATGAGGAGTTCGAGGAGGAGCGCGGGCAGGAGGAGCAGGTACGGGAGGGCGGTGCGGCGGGCGCGGCCGGGGTGGCGCGGGCGGTCCCGGCGGCTCGCGCCGGGTGGGGTGGGGCGTTTCGGCGGGGTCGCGGTGCCGGGGGGACGCGTGGGGGGCGCGGAGGTCATCGGGCGGCCGGGTTCAGTTCGACATCTGCTGCTGGGCCTTGGTGAGCTTCGCCTTGACCGATTCGGTGGTCACGGGGCGGCCGGCCGCCGCGTCGGCGAACAGTTCCTTGACCGCGGTCCCGACGGCGGTCTCGAACTGGGACTCCTGCGGGACCTGCGGGAGGGGCGCGGCGCTGGTGGCGAGGGTCTGGCGGAGCACGGTGAGGTCTTCGGAGGCGAAGGCGGGGTCGCCCTGGGCGGCCTTGACCGGCGGGATGGAACCGTAGGCCTTGTTCAGGACCGTCTGCTCCTCGTCGCCGGTCATGAACTTCACGAACTTCAGGGCGCCGTCGATGTTGTCGGTGTTCTTGAAGACGGCCATGTTGATGCCGGCGACCATGGAGTTGGTGTTCGTACCGGAGCCGGGGGCGCCGCCGGCCGGGACGGGCACCGGGGCGACGCCCCAGTCGCCGTCCTTCATGCCGTTGGCCTTGAAGCTGGTGGCCGCGCTCTGCCACAGGACCATGGCGGTCTTGCCGTTGGCGAAGTCCTGGAGGGACTGGTTCTTGTCGTACTCCGCGTTGCCCGGAGCGATGATCTTGTCCTTGGCCATCAGGTCGACGTACTGCTTGACGGCGTCGACGTTGGCCGGGCTGTCGAAGACGGGCTTTCCGGCGGTGTCGAAGAAGGCGGCCCCGTGCTGCTGGGAGAAGACGAAGGCCTGGTGGATGTTGTTGGAGGGGTTCGAACCCTCGGCGCCCAGGGCCCACTTGCCGTCCCCGGACAGCTTCCGGCCCGTGGTGACCATCTCGTCCCAGGTGGCCGGCGGCTTCTCGACGCCCGCCTCCGCGAACATCTTCTTGTTGTAGTAGAGGGCGTACGACATGGAGTAGAGCGGGACGGCGGCCGGGTCCTGACCGGCCGCGCCGGCCGATCCGATGGCGGAGGCGACGAAGCGGTCCTTGCCGCCGATGGCGTCGAAGTTCTTCGCGTCCCAGGGCAGCAGGGCGCCGGTGGCCTGGAGGGAGGAGGACCAGGTGTTGCCGATGTTGAGCACGTCCGGGCCCTGGCCGGAGGCCGTCGCGGCGAGGATCCGGTTGAGCAGGTCCGACCAGGGGACGACCTCCAGCTTCACCTTGATGCCGGTCTGCTGCTCGAACTTCTTCAGCTCGGGGCCGAGGACCGCCTGGTCCGCCGGGATGTCGGGGCCCTGGTTGGAGGCCCAGTACGTGAGTTCCTCGGGGGCGGTGTTGGATCCGCCCCCGCTGTCCGCGGTGCCGCCTCCGCACGCGGTGGCGGTGGCGGCGAGGAGGGAGACTGTCACGGCGGCGGCTGCGGCTCGGGTTCTGCGCATGGCGGATCGGCCCCTTTCGGCAGGGTCGTGGGAAGGCCGGCGGGCGGGCGCCGGGGTCATCGGCCCCTGGACCCCGGCGGCGCCCGTTTGCGTCCAGGCCTTAATTCAGGACGTGAGTTAAGCCCCGGGAAAGGGTCGCGTCAAGGGGTCTCGCGAGGGTATGTTGCGAGCGAAGTCACGGGCGGAAGGGGCCAGATGACGAGTGTGCGGGGCGGACGGACGGTACGGGACCTGCGGCGCGGCAACCGCAGCGCGGTGCTCCAGCGGTTGTACTTCGGCGGGCCGATGAGCCGTCAGGAACTCGGTCCGGCGACCGGACTGAGCTCCGGCTCCGTCAGCAACGTGGTCGGCGAGCTGATCGCGGACGGCCTCCTGGAGGAGGCCGGCGTCGTCGACTCGGACGGCGGCCGGCCGCGCACCCTGCTGCGCGTCTCCCCGGGCAGCGCGCACATGATCGGGGTGGACGTCGGCGAAACCCGGGTCCGGGTCGAGCTGTTCGACCTGACGCTGACCGAACTGGCGCGCACGGAACTGCCGTTGCTGCCACGCGGCTGCTACGACGTCGGCCCGATCGTGGACCACGTACGGACCGGCATCGCCACCGTCCTCGCCGAGGCCGGGGTGAGCGCCGACCGGCTGCTGGGCGTGGGCGTGGGCGTCCCCGGGATCGTCGACCGCGACGCCCCGGGCGGGACGGTGGTGCACGGCCAGACCATCGGCTGGGACGCGGTGCCGCTGGAGGCGCTGCTGCGCGCCACGAAGGCCCTGCCGGACGAGGTCCCGTACCTCATCGACAACGGCGCCCGCACCCTCGGGCAGGCCGAGATGTGGTTCGGCGCCGGGCGGGGCGCGCGCGAGGCGGTGGTGGTGCTGTTCGGCTCGGGCGTCGGCGCGAGCCTGATCACCGACGGGTCCGGCACCGCCCTGGAGTGGGGCCACCTCACGGTGTCGGTGCGCGGCCGGCGCTGCCGGTGCGGGGCCCTGGGCTGCCTGGAGGCGTACACGGGCGCGGAGTCGGTACTGGCCCGCTGGGCGGAACGGGGCGGGGCCGATGCCGCCTCCGGCTCCGGCTCCGCGGACGAGGAGGACGCGCTGGCGGCGCTGCTCGCGGCGGCCGGCCGCGGGGACCCGGTCGCCCTGGAGGTGCTGGAGGAGACGGCGGAGTACCTGGGCGCGGGGTTGTCGGACCTGGTCAACCTGTTCAAGCCGGAGCGGATCCTGATCGGCGGCTGGGCGGGGCTGATGCTGGGCCCGCACATCCTCCCGGCGGTCCGGGAACACGCCACCCGCTACGCGCTCCCGCACCCCGCCGCCCGGGTCTCGATCGACCTGAGCGCGCTGGGCCCGGACGCGGTCACGGTGGGCGCGGCGACCCTCCCCTTGTCGGCCTTCTTCGCCTCGGGCGGCCGCCGCACCACCCCGGAACCCCCCTCGGAACAGCCGGGCTGGCGCACGGCGATGGCGACCCGCGGCGAGGGAACCCGGTAGCCCCCGGGCGGGCCGGGCCGCGGGGTCAGGCCGAGTCGCGGATGATCAGGTCCGGGGTGAACAGCACTTCCGCCGGGGGTGCGGTGGGGGACGCGAGGCGGTGCAGGAGGAGGCGGACCATCTCCGTCGCCATGGCCTCCACCGGCTGGCGGACCGTCGTCAGCCTCGGCCGGCACGCCGAGGCCGCGCTGGAATCGTCGAAGCCGACCACCGCCACGTCCTGCGGGATCCGGCGCCCGTGCTCGCCCAGCACCAGGCAGGCGCCCTGGGCCATGAGGTCGTTGGCGGCGAACACCCCGTCCAGGTCGGGCCGTTCGGCCAGCAGCCGCCGCATCGCCCGCTCGCCGCCCTCCAGCGTGAAGTCGGCCTCCACGACGGGCGGTGCGGCCCAGGCCCCGATCGCGGCTCCGGCCCCGGCTGCGGCTCCGATCGCGGCCCCAGCCCCGGCCCCGGCTCCGGCCGCGGCCAGGAACCCCGCGACGCGCTCCCGGCTCGCCGCCAGCCGCCCCGGGCCCGCGATCACCGCGAGCCGCCTGCGGCCCCGCCGCGTCAGGTGCCCGGCCGCCAGTGCGCCGCCCTCGCGGTGGCGCAGGTCCACCCAGTCCAGCGGCGGCGCGCCGGGCTCCGGACGGCTGAACCGCACCGCCGCGAGGCCCGCCCCGGCCAGCATCCCGGGCAGCGGATCGTCGGCGTGCGGGGTGACGAGCAGCGCCCCGTCGGCGCCGCCCTGGCCGAGGTGGGCGAGCACCTGCGCCCGGTCCTCCGGCGCGTCGGCGAACATCAGCACCGGGTGCACCCCGCGCGGCCGCAGCGCCCGCACCACCGCCCCGGCCACCCGCCCGAAGAAGGGGTCCTGGAAGACCCGGGCGGCGTCGTCGTCCCGCCCGGCCCCCGCCCCGGAGCCCGCGCCGCCGCCCGCGCCCGTCCCGGAGACCACCAGGGCCACCGCGCCGGAGCGCCGGGTCACGAGCGAGCGGGCCGCCCGGTTCGGCACGTAGCCCGTCGCGGCGACGGCCCGCTGGACGGCGTCCCGGATGGCCGGGTCCACGTTCCGTACGCCGTTGACCACGCGGGACACCGTCGCCCGCGACACCCCGGCCGCCCGGGCGACGTCCTCGAGTGTCGGAGCCGCCCCCGTACCCGCGCCCGTACGCCCCCGCCCCGTGTTCATGGCGGCACTGTAGCGCCGCCCGCCCGGCCGGGTCTCACGGGCCGTCCGGCGCCCCCGCGTCGAGGACGGCCCGCAGCGGGAGGTCCGCGGCGGTGCGCCCGGCCGGCAGCGTGAACCGGCCCGGCTCGGCCTCCCCGCCGCGCGCCCGCGCCGACCAGTGCTGGAGGGCCCGCACGGGGATCCGTACGCGGGCGGCGGCCAGGTCCCCCGGGTCCGCGTCCGCCGCCGCCCACCCGGCGAGCCGGCGGGCGGGGCGCTCGACCGCCGAGCCGGGCCGGGCCGGGTGGACCTGGACGACCTCCCGGCCGCGCCGCCCGCCGGTGTTGCGCAGGCGCACGGGGCCCTCGTAGCCGCCGGGCACCGCCGCCGGCCGGCCGGGGCGCGGTTCCTCCGGGAACGCCAGATCACCGAAGGCCTCCGGTGCCTACTCGTACTCCGTGCCGCCCTTGCGCGTCAGGTAGGCCGGGCTGACCGCCTTCGCGATGGCGCGGCCGCCCGTGACGGGGCTGTGGCGTTCCGCCGCCGGGCGGATGACGACGCCCTCGCGCAGGTGCAGGCCGCGCCCCGAGACCGTCTCCCGGCCGTTCGCCAGCTCCAGGACCTCCTCCAGGACGTACGGGCCCTCGAAGAGCCTGGGCACCAGCGGGAGTTCGCCGTCCTCCAGCACCCGCGCCGGGTCCAGCCACCGCACCTGACCGTCGATCTCGGCGGACACGTCGAAGACGGCGTATCCGGGCGGGGCGTCGGCCGCGCCGCCGCGGGCCCCGTAGGGCAGGTCCTGCACCCCGGACCCGTACACCTCGGCGAAGATCCCGACCCGGGTCGCGCCGAGCCGTGCGGCCAGCCGGGCGGCGGCCTCCGGAACTCCGTGGCCGCGTACGGCACGCCAGTAGAGGTTGCGGTCGTCCTCCTTGAGCGCGTGCCCCCTGGAGCCGAAGCCCTTGGAGGAGACCAGGACGCGCTCGCCGTCGGCGACGTACGTCATCAGGCAGGCCGTGCCGTGCACCTTCTCGGTCAGGACGACGGGCTCGCCCTCCTCGAAGACGTCCGGGTAGCGCCTCAGGTTCTCGATGTCCGTCCACGGCAGCAGGTCGGGGGCCGACTCGACCTCCCCGTTCATCGTCGTGGGGACGGGCGGCGACCATTTGACGATGCCCAGCTCCTCGGCGAAGTCGGTGCCCTCCTCGGCCGCGAGCTCCAGGTCCACGCCGGTCAGCGCGCGGGGCCGGCACACCAGGCCCTGCGAGAGTTCGCCGCGCAGCCGGACCGCCCTGACGCGGTCGCCGGCGCTGCCGGCGAGGCGTCCGGTCAGGCCCAGCTCCTCGATCAACGCGGCGGGCAGGACGGCCTGTTCGGGTATGTAGAGGGCGAAGTCGCCGGTGCGGTAGGCGCCCTTGGCCACCACGGCCCGGTAGAGGCCCACTTGGGCCAGTTCCAGGGCGTCGGCGTTCGGGTGCCCGTGGACGGTGAGTTCCTCGACGGTGACGCGCAGAGTGGACACGGTACGGCTCCTCGGGAAGGGGGTTCGGGGGGTGCCGGACCACTGTCCGGCGGGGCATTTGCGCTGGTCCAGCGAATTTCGCGGTGTTAGCCTGCGGCGCGAAGGGCCGACGGGCCCGCCCGTCTCACAGGGTCCCAGGAGGCCGTCATGTCATCTCGTCCGGTCACGGTCGTCACCGGCGGCAGCCGGGGCATCGGCGCGGCCGCCTGCATACGGCTCGCCGCCGAGGGCCACGACCTGGTGCTCGGCTACGCGCACGACCGGACGGCCGCGGAGGCCGTCGCGGAGCGCGTACGGGCGGCCGGCGCCCGGTGCGTGACGGTACGCGGGGACACCTCCGAGGAGTGCGCGGTGGAGCGGCTCTTCGACATCGCCGGGGCCGAGCTGGGCGCGGTCACCGGTCTGGTCAACAACGCCGGGGTGACCGGCCCCCTGGGCCGCCTCGTCGATGCCCGCACCGAGGACCTGCGGCGCGTGGTGGAGGTGAACCTGCTCGGGTACCTGCTGTGCTGCCGCCGGGCCGCGCGGGACATGGCGGAGGGCGGCGGCGGGGCCATCGTGAACGTCTCCTCGGCCGCCGCGACGCTGGGCAGTCCCGGGGACTACGTCCACTACGCGGCCACGAAGGCGGCCGTCGACGCGCTCACGGTGGGCCTGTCCAAGGAACTGGGCCCGGACGGCATCCGGGTCAACGCGGTGGCGCCGGGCATCATCGAGACGGACATGCACGCGGCGATGGGCGACCCCGGGCGGCCCGCCCGGGCGGCGGCGGGCATCCCACTGGGGCGGCCCGGGCAGCCGGAGGAGGTCGCCGGGGCCATCGCGTGGCTCCTGTCGGGCGACGCCTCGTACACCACGGGAGCGATCCTCCGCGTCTCGGGCGGCCGCTGATCCCTCCGGGGGGCGGGGCCGCGACCGCCCGAGGCAGGCCTGCCGACCCCCGGCGTGGCGAGGGGCGTCAGTTGAAGGCCGCCCGGGTGGCCGGGCCGTAGACGCCGTTCGGGTCTCCCTTGATGTCGCGGTCCCGCTGGAGCTGGGCGACTCCGCGACGGGTCTGGTTGTCGTAGACCCCGGTCGGCGAGACGTACGTGAACCCCTGCCCGTAGAGCCGCTCCTGGAGGGCGCGCACCTCGGGCCCGCGGTCCCCCGGGCGCAGGGTTCCCGACGGCCCAGCCGACGGCTTCGCCACGGGCGCGCCGGGCCCCGGGTCCGGCGGGCGGGTCGCGGGGTTCCCGGACGGGCGGGCCCCCGCGGACGGGGTCCTCCGACCGGCCCGCACCCGCCGCCTCGCACGAATTTTCAGCCCTAGTGAACGCTTGCGTCCCCTACTTCGGGACTCCTACCTTGGACCCGCAG
>NZ_JBHWBP010000279.1:0-10037 GCF_042735575.1 Streptomyces sp. NPDC059564
CTGCCTTGAGCAGGTACGCGTGTGCGACCTGCCGATACGACGCGTCGCGTGCCGCGACCTCACCGTAGAAGACGGCGAGTCCGGGGAACCCGCCGGCCAGCGAGACCGGATGCCACGCGGGGTTCCTTCCCCCTCCGGGAAGGGGCACGAAGGCGTTGTGCGCGTCGGTGATCCGCACCACGCGGTCGGGGTCCGCGAGCCGCAGCGCCAGTTGCTCGATCACGGTGCCGGCGTTCACCGTGACGCCGTCCGTCGTGATGCCGTCCGGCTCATGCCGTCCATCAGTGCTCCCCTCGGGCCCGGGAGGAACGGATGGCGTCGAGCAGGATGGCGTACGTCATGTCCTCGCCCTCCCTGGCCAGGCCGAACACCCTGTTGGCGTGCATGTGGAGCACACTGGACACCGCCCGGGACACGTCCTGGTCCGGCAGGCCGGCGGACGACAACGCGCTGCCGTACGTCCGCATGTCCGCGGCCCGTCGCACCCAGGCCTGGCCCAGCGGCTGCCCCGGGAACATGGCCTCAGCGGGCCCGTGGCCGGCTCCCGAGACGAGCCCGGCCATCTCCGCCCGGAAGGGGCGCGTGGAGATGTGCGGCGGCTTGCGGTACTCGCCGAGAACCCAGTCGGTCCAGGACGCGAACGGCGCCGCGCGGAGCATGTCCGCGCAGCTCGCGGCCGCCAGTACCTCCCGGCGTGCCGTCGGCGTGCCGAGAGCGGCCTGTTGCAGTTGCCCGACCACCGCGGTGCTGTCGGCGCAGAACAGTGTCAGAGCCGCTTCGAACGGCCCCGGTCCGCCATATCGTGCGACCTCCGGTTCGAACGAGTGCAGGGAGACGTCGCGCACCAGGCTCCGGGCCACGAGCCCGTGCGACCAGTCGTGGAAGGTCGGCATGAGATCGGCCGAGCTGCCGCGCTCCGTGGCGCGGAGCCGGATCCTCAACTGGTGGTCGGGATCGGCGTAGCGGACGAAGTGCCAGCTGTCCACGGAACCGTCGAGGCGGGCCAGCAGGGCGGGCAGTTCGTGGGTCAGCAGGTGATCGTGGAGGACCGGCGGGGCTGCGAGTTGTGCGTACAGCCAGCGTCCGCCGACGTGGTGGACTGCCCTTGCGGACCGTCGGGAGACCCTCTGCGCCGGGGCCTTCGGTGCCGTTGCCTTGGGCCCCGTCGTTTTCGGAGCACTCGGAGCCATCGGGAACACGACTTCGTTGGCGTGCCCGGCGCTCCACCCGAACCGGGTCTCGCGGTCGCCGTACGACTCCAGGATCACCAGATCGGGATGACGAGTCAGCTCGTGGCGGAAGGACTCCCGGTGCTGGCTGTGGTCGAGGTCGAGTTCCACCCGTTTGTCGTCGACGGCCAGTTCCACGAAGCGGGGTACCCCGAGCGCCTGTCGCCACTGCCGCAGAGCGGGCTCCCAGTCGTCCTGTTCCCCGGCCGCCGCGATCAGTTCAGAGAGGGGACGCCAGCGAGCGGGGGCCAGGACCGTCCGTCCAAGGCGGACACGGGGGAGGAAGGGCAGGACCTCCAGGCGTCCCCAGTACCACGGATTCCAGATGTGCAGCCCCACCATGTGGAGTTCGCCGAGGAAGCGCGCCACGTTCGGTGCCGACGTCGCGAGGTTGAGCATGTGCGGCACGACCGCCACCACGTGCGCTCCGGAGGAGAGCCGCTTCAGCACGAAGCCGTTGAATGTCGCCCCGACCCCCAGATCGTCCAGGGGTATCACCGACGGGTCGTCGGGGTCGGTGAACTCTCCCACGACGATGCGCTGCTCGGCGACGTCCGGTACCCGGGAGATGTTGACGGGCCGTGGAAGGAGGGGACGGTAGACCAAATGGGCCGCCCGCGGCCCGCCGTCCGGCCCCGGCGCGCCGACCACGGGATGGCACACCGGGGCCTGGCCCAGCACTTCGCGGAAGCGCCCCGACAGCGCGCCGGCCATGTGGGAGGCGCACGCAGGGCCGAGGACCAGCGAGAACGCTCCCTGCGACAGCGCGTCCACACTGGCCGCGTGAAGTTGGGCGCACAGGTCGAGCGAGGGCGGCACGCTGTCGGCGTCCTCGAAGGAAAGCCTTCCCACGGTCGCCTCGTCCAGCACGATCTCCCGGTCGCGCGCCTGCAGGGCGCGTCCGACGAGCTCTGCCAGGAGTTCGTCGCGGCGCCGGTCGGACTGTGTGTCGACCGGGTCCCGGTTGCTCGGCGGCATGGCGTAGCCGGCAGGAGCCCCGAGGCCGAGGACGGGGTCCAGCAGCTCGGTCACCGGGACGAGGCGCTCGATGCCGTACCGTTCGAGGAATTCCTTGTGGTACTGGGTCAGGTTCCGTGGGCCCCGCGTGCTCGGCGACAGGCGCCACAGCGCGGCCGCCGCCGTCTCGGCTTCCCGCAGTACGGTCGCGGGCACCGCGACCTCGGCGTCCATCGCGAGGACCACGTGCAGCGGCGGCCACTTGTCGGACGGGGCGACGTCCCGCATCTCCCGGACCGCGGTCTGCCAGGCCAGTAGCCCTTCACCCAGCGCGGTGCGCTCGTACGCCGCGATCAACCGCGCGATACGACCGGCCCGGTGAGCCTGGGGATCGGCGAGTACCGCGTAGTGCGCGTCGTCCTGACGGGGATGGTTGTCGGCGACCAGGAAACCCTCGGCCACCAGCCCCCGGACCGCTCGCTCGATGGCCCCGGCCGGGGCGCTGGGGAACTCACCGGCGGTCAGCTCCACGAGGCTGAAGTACGGGGTGGCGCGGTCACAGGCCCGCATGAGGAAGGCGATGAGCTTCGTCCGTTTGACGGACGCCTCCCCGATTCCCTCACCCGCGGCAGCGTCGCGTGCGCGGGTTCCCGGAAGGAGGATGCGCGACCCGCGCACCACGCACAGGTTGTTCGCGGTCAAGGACAGGCCGTCGCCGCCGTTACGGTCGAACTCCGTCGCGGCCACGCGCGCCGCCCAGTCGGCGTCCGGCCACGCGAACTTCCGGTGCCGGGTCCCCAGGCGGAACCGTGCGGCCTCGGACACCCTGGCGACGGCCACACCCGCCTGAACGCCGAACGGCGTGGGCCGCTGGACCATGCGCAGCAGGTAGCGGGTGGCGGCCCGAGTGGCCCGGTCGACCTTGTCCGCGGACAGGTCCGCGTCAGCGGCTGCTTTGTCCAGCACGTGGGCCAGCGAACCGCTGGAGACCTCGATGGCCTCCCGCACAGGAGGAATCGAGGCGACGCGTTTGAGATAGGCCAGCTTCTGCCCGTGAGGCGCTGTCGTCTCGGGGACCGCCGAGAGCAGCTCGGTGTCGGCGGTGAAGGCGGCGAGCCGGACCATCAGGTCGGGTACGGCCCGGAACGGTTTGTCACGCATACATGGCTCGCTGGCTCGCAGTATCGGTAGGGACGACGGGGGAGTGATGAGTTCAGGGGAGCGTGTCGGCCGACTGGGGGTCCGCGCTCGCGTACTGGTACTGATCGGCTTGCATCCGGTAGAGCCGGCCGAACGAACTGTCACGACCGATGAGGTCCTCGAAGGAACCGGATTCGGTGAGCCGTCCGCCCTCGACGAGGAAGATCTGATCTGCCCGGCGCACGGAGGCCAGGCGGTGGGTGATGAGGATGACGGTGCGTCCCCCGTGCGCGAGTCGGCGGATGCGGGAGAAGAACTGGACCTCCGTCTCCGGGTCCAGGGCCGCCGTGGGTTCGTCGTACACCACGATGTCCGCGTTCCTGAACGCGGCCCGGGCCAATGCCGACCGCTGCCATTCGCCTCCCGACAACTCGACGCCGCCGACGAAATCACGGGCCAGCAGGGTCTGCCATGTGTGCGGGAGCCGTGCGACGACCTCGTCGAACCCGCTGTAGAGCGCGGCGGAGTTCAGCCTGGCATCGTCATCGCGGGCCGCCGGCTGTCCGACGGTCACGTTCGTCCTGGCGGTGAAGGGCCAGCGTGTGAACGACTGCGAGACCAGGGCGATCTTGTCGTGCACGTCGCCGCGTCGCAGGTCGCGCAGATCGACGCCGTCCCATTCCACGCGCCCCCGTGCCGGGTCGTACAGGCCGCACAGCAATTTCGCGATGGTGCTCTTGCCCGCGCCGTTCGGGCCGACCAGCGCCACGATCTGCCCTCGTTCTATCTCGAGGGATATCCCCGCCAGGGCAAGTTCACCGCTCCCTTCGTACCGGAAGTCGACATCCCGCAGGGCCATCCTCGTCGGTGCCGTGTCGCGCGGCGTGCCACCAGCCGGGACCGCCGCCCGCGCGGCGACCGCGAGCGCTTCCTCCAGGTCCTTGTAGAAGAGCGCCTGCTCGTACATGTAGGTGATCTGCTGGACCAGCACACCGAGGTTCCCGGTGGCGGTCCGCATCGCGATGGCGGCAGTACCCGCCGCGGCCAGCGGGATCTCGGACCACAGCACCAGGAGGAACAGGACGGCGTACGCGACGGCCGCGCCGGCGCCGGAAGCGGCCGCGGCCAGCACACCGGTGCGCGCCTCCGCGCGGGCAAGACGCGCCTGCTCCCGCGCGGACGCGCCCGACATGGTGTCGAAGTGCCCCAGCAGGTACTCCGCGGCTCCGTGGACACGGAGCTCAGGGGCGGACTCCTTGTCGATCAGCAGGTGAGCGAGGACCTGCTGCTGCCGTGTGTGTTCCACCCAGGTGTGCGTGGACGCGTACATGCGGCGCACCGATTTCGCCGCCCCCCAGGCTTTGGGGACGACCACTGCGACGAGAAGCGGCACCTGGAGGGGTTTCAGCGCCGCGATCACGCATCCCGCGGACACGAAAACAATGACGGCATTGACCACCTGTGCGCTGTAGCTCACCAGTTGGCGGGCCGCTATCGTCCCGCGCTGGGCCGAATGCAACAGGTGCTGGAATTCACCTCCCTCGACCGTCGCAAGACCCACTCGCGTGGAATGCCGCAGCAGGGACATCATGGCCTGCCGCTCTATCTGCGGCTCCAGGGCCCCCGCGAGCGCGGTCGACAACGCCCCCAAGAGCGAGATGACCGCGGACACTGCCAGGACCGCGAGCAACGACGGGAGCGCCGCTTCCAGACGGGACCGCGTGGGATTGCCGGAGAACAGCTTCAGCAGAGCCTGATTGGTCGCGACCAGGCCCAGCGCCAGCAGAAGGCCGCGTGCCACCTCGGTGGCCGCAAGCGCTGCGGATCGCCGTCGGTCCGCGGACCACGCGAGGGCGGCCGCGCGACGCAGCATCCACGGGAGCTGCCGCATCACATCGGCTATCTCCGTACGAGCCCGCGCCATCTCGTGCGAGCCGTACCCGCCCGCACCGCGCAGTCTGGCCCCGAACAACTCCGATTCGCTTGCCGCGAGTGGATCCGGTTTTTGCCCTTCAGGTGGAGCAGAACTATTTTTCCGTTTCACGCTTCCACTCGCTGTGAAGAGGAGTACCCGCCGGGCGCGCGTGCCCGTCGACGCGACGGACACGCGCGCCGTAGCGCGGCCCGCTAGCTGCCGGCGCCGCTCGTGCGGTGGACGTCTAGCACGTGGGACACATGGAGACGCCGTTGAGATACGTCTGGCCGCAACTGGTCGGCGATACGGTCACGCAGCAGTACCCCGTATTCGCACAGCTCATGCTGCTCCTCATCTCGGGGACGGAAACCCCGAGAAACCCGTTGAAGTCGATTTCGATGTCGAAACTCTCGTCGACTTCGACCGGATCGAGCAGTGTGAGATTCATTTGACGACTCCATTCATCCGGACCTCCCGGAACGTGCCGCAATCCTGCAGTCGCACCGAGGGAAAAATCAACCCGCGCTCTCTTCGTCGGAGGTGCGGATTCCGGCATGAGCAGTCAGAACTCAGCCGCAGTTAGAGCATCGAAGCAGAAGCGAAGTGCCGCTTCAAGAGGTCATCCGGCAAGATGGCCGATTCGTATCCTTCCAGCGAAGACGAATTTGGAGGAAGGTGCTCCGAATGGAAATCTGGAATTCCGCTTGGAATTCCGGATGGACGGAGAGGCGTCCGGCGGGACGCGTGCGCGCCGGCGCTGTTTCAAGCCACCATCGACAGATTTCGGCGGTGATGCGCGGGACGCCGTACGTGGCGCCCGAGGCGGCGCGGACCATGTGTCTCCGGGCTCCGCGCCGGGCGCCGGCGACCTGGTGGGGCCCGCCCGGGCGCGGTTCTGCGCCAGCGTCGGAATCCGGACCGGGGCGATTCCGATAGTGATACGCATGCGCTCGAGAGGCTCCGGTTTTCGAACGTGATCGCCTGTCCGGGCCGGGCGGGCACGAACTTCCGGTGGGAGGGCGGCCGGTCCGGTGGCCGGAGAACGAGCACGCACCCGAACCCGCGGTCGAGCGCGAAGCCGCCGCCGACTCCTGGAGGCACCCCGCTGCCCCCGGCTCGCAAGGGCCCGCGTCCTGATCGTATCTTTGGGGAATGCGGGTAAGTGAAGTGCTCCTGATGGTGTGGCAGGAGGTCCGGGGGAAGCTGCTGTTCCACCCCGTGTGGTGGCTGCTGTGGTCCATCCTCAGCGCGGTGGTGGCGGCCGCGGTTTTCGCGTTCGGTGTCTTGTCCGGGTGGGGGAACGTCACTGGTGCGGTCTGCGGGGATTCCTACGACACGGAGTTCGCGCTGCAGCACGTCAACGATCCGCTGTTCCCGCTGCACAACTGGTGCAACGCCGAACACGACCTCGTCCCCTCCTGGGTCAATCCGACGGTTGCGGGTCTCGCCGGGCTGTCCGTGATCTGCCTGATCATGACCGTGGCGCTGGGTGTGGTCCGCCTCATCCGCGGAAAACAGCGGAGGGAACAGACGGTATGAGCCCGTCCATGAGCAGCCGTCGCGTCGATGCCGGGCGCGAGTACCTCTGGACGGGTGGAAGTCCGCTGCGTCCTGGGGTTCCCGCGACGTTCCATCCACGACCGCTCACGGTGCGAGAACCCCTCGCGTGACAGGATGAGCCCATGACCGAACCGCATGCGCGCCGGGAGGACCGGTCCTACCTCTCCCTCTACTCCAAGGACTCGGTGTTGTCGATCGGCTCGGTCGGCTCGGTGCTCTCCATCGGCTCGGTGGGCTCGGTCCTGTCGATCGGCTCGGTGGGTTCCGCCCTTTCCGCCGCGTCCATCGGCTCGTCCCTCTCCCTGCTCTCCGCCGGCTCCTGGCTGAGCATCGGGTCGCTGTTGTCCGCGGGGTCCCGCTGGTCGGTGCTGTCCTGGCGCTCGCGCGGCGGTTTCATGGCGGCGGGGCTCCTCACCGCGACCGTCGTCTCCGGCGTCGCCCTGACCGCCGTGGAGTACCGCGACCGAGCGGCGGCACCGATCCCGGCACGGTCCTGATCCGCCCGTCCGGGCCGCCGTACGCGCGCGGCGTCCTGGTCGCGCTGGATCCGGTGTTCAGGCGCCGGTGCCCGTGCGGGCGCCGTACTTCGCGCCGCGGGGCGCCAGTTCCTTGATGACGACTGCGGTGAGCCCGGTGACGTAGGCCCGCCGGAGGCTGTCGTCGGGGCGGGTGAACTGGCCCACCGCGTTGTTCCGTCCGAGGGTGACGGCCCGCGCCACGTAACGCAGGGAGTACGGCTCGGGCTTGCGGCCCTCGACCAGACGGGCCAGGGTGTTGGCCGCGTGAGCGCCCTGCGGTGTGGCGAGCGCACAGGCGAAACGGGCTCCGGGACTGCCGCGCAGTCGCCCACGACGCCCGTCGCGCCGCCCCCGATCACCGTGACGGTGCTGTCAGCGGGAAGTGCGGCAAGCGCCACGCGTGCCTGTTCCGCTGCCTCCCACGTGCCGACCGGGACCGTTCCCGGCATCGGCCGCACCGTGCTGCCACGGCGAGGAACGCGTAGTCGAAGTCCATGCTCGTGCCGTCGTCGAGGGCGACTTCCGTCCCGACCCCGCCACCGAGGCGTTCGTCGCCCACCGCAACCTGCTCTTCACCGTCGGTTACGAGATGCTCGGCTCGGCGGTGGACGCGGAGGACGTCCTTCAGGAGACCTGGCTGCGCTGGGTGCGCGTCGATCTCGACACGGTGCGGGACCAGCGCGCGTACCTGGTACGGATCGCCACGCGACAGGCACTCGGCCGGCTGCGCACGCTCGCCCGGCGCAAGGCATCGGTCGTGGGGCCTTGTCTCTGGGGGGCCGGGCGTTTCTGGTCGCGCCTGCTGAGGCACGAACTTGACGATGCGCCAGCTCGCCCCGCTGTTCGGGGTGTCGAAATCCGCGGCGGACCGGGTGATCGACCATCTTGGGCCTATGCTCGCGCTCCAGCCCCGCAAACAGCTCGGCAAGGACACCGTGTTCATCGTGGACGGCGTCGCCGACACCCGGCTCGTCGTCCGGTCGGCCGACCGCTGGGAAGATCCTCCGCGACTCCCGTTTCGTAGGCGACGGAGTGCGCACGCCGTGCCCGGCATTGCCCGGACGTACAACCTCGCCCCCGCCGGATCAACGTGCGGGCCACGCGATGGTCAAGCACGCCCGAGGTGACTCAAAGGTTATTTATTTACGGGACAGCCCTTGGGCAGCCGATTTTCTGGCCGGTCGCGGAGGCAGCGATGAGTTTGCGTGGCCCGGCGAGTCTCACCACTGTTATCGCCCCATCACAGGAGGAACGAGTGTCTCAGCTATTGAGAGTTCAGAACTTCAACGTCTCGAGTGACGGCATCGGTGCTGGTGAGGACCAGACCCTCGAGAGGCCGTTCGGTCACGTCGAGCCCGAGAGGCTATTCGCCTGGGCCGGTGCCACGGCGAGCTGGCCCATGCGCACCGACCCCGGGGGGAGCCGGGGCCTGGACGACTACTTCACGCGGGACTACGCGCGCAACATCGGCGCCGAGATCATGGGCCGCAACAAGTTCGGTCCCCAGCGCGGGCCCTGGCAGGACCATGAGTGGCAGGGCTGGTGGGGTGACGAGCCCCCGTTCCGCACCCCGGTGTTCGTCCTGACCCACCACAAGCGTCCTTCCTTCACGCTTTCCGACACCACGTTCCACTTCGTCGATGGGGACCCCGCCCCGGTCCTGGAGCAGGCCCGGGAGGCGGCGCAGGGCAAGGATGTCCGACTCGGCGGAGGGGCCACCACCATCCGGCAGTTTCTCGACGCCGACCTCGTCGACACCCTGCACGTGGCGGTCTCGCCGGTGAAGCTCGGGTCCGGAGTGCGACTCTGGGAGTCCCCCGATGAGCTGCTCGACCGGTTCCACCTGGAGGTCGTTCCCAGCCCGAGCGGGGTGACGCACCACTTGTTCTGGCGAAAGTGACCGGTCCTCAGGGCAGCCCCCGGCAGCTGTTTCGCCTCCCGGGGTTGCCCTGAGGCGGGCTGTCGAGTCGCCAGGGTGATGTCGGACGTGAGCGCGACGGCGGCGTCATGCCTGCCGCCGCCCTCCGGGTTGCCGCCCTTACTGCCGTCACCGACCCGTTCGGCACCGCCGTGCCCGCCGTCGAATCCCGCTCCCTCTCAAGGCAATTGCCCTATTGTCCTATGTATCCGGATAAGGTTGACAAGTTCCGGATCGGGATGAAAGATCAGCCATCGGAGTCGTGGGTGACGGCGGGCTGCGGGGGCCGAGATGGCAGAGCTTCTGGACGACCTGGTGCTGTTGCCGCACTGCGATCTCCACGTGGCGCTCACCGGAACCCCACCCCTCACCCTGTCCGTGTTCAGGCGTACCGAGACGGCCGGCGCCGTCGCCCCGTACACGCTCACCCCGGTAGCGCCCGCGGACCGCACCTTCGAGTTCATGTCGCCCTACCGGGCCACCGGCAACCGGTTCGACGGACTGCCGACCGTCGATGCGAACGGAGTGGTGCATCCCGACGACATCGGCGTGTTCCTCTTCCAAGTCACCGTCGGGGACCAGTACATCGTCGGCAGGCTCCAGGTGCACCAGCAGATGCTGGGGTGGTGGTTCGGGAACGACACGCTCACCACCGCCCTGGACCCCGTCATCGGCCACGCCCTGCCGTCCGTCCACGCACGGTTCAGCGACGACGACAACGCGGCCGACCTCGTCGGGGACATCAGCGGGCACGGCTACGTGACCCTGACCTCGCAGGACCCCACCCGGGTCCAGGTCAC
>NZ_JBHWBP010000280.1:0-10021 GCF_042735575.1 Streptomyces sp. NPDC059564
ACGAGGTTCCCGGCCGCTCCGGCGACCAGCGCCCGGCGCGCATGCGGCCCGCCGGGGACGCCGGGCCCGCCAGGAACACGGACCGCCCGCCCGGCCCCGCCCGGGGCCCGGGCCGGGCCCGCCTCCGGGGCGGGGGCCGGCCGGTCGGGGCGGGTCATGTCGTCGGGTGGAGGCGGGCCGGGGTGAGGGGGGTGGGGTCGGGGGTGGCCGGAGGGAGGGCGCTGCCCGAGAGCCAGGCGGACCAGTCCATGTTCCAGTCGCCGAAGCCGTTGTCGAAGGGCGGCATCTTCTCGCCGCCGCTGTTGACCACCTCGACGATGTCCCCCTCGCGCACCGTCTCGTAGAACCAGGCGGCGTCCTCGGTGGACATGCCGGTGCAGCCGTGGCTGACGTTCTCCTCGCCCTGCGCCTCGACCGACCACGGCGCGGCGTGGACGTACTCTCCGCTCCACGTCACCCTGGTCGCGTAGAGGACGGGCAGGTCGTAGAACTCCTTGGTGCCCTTCTGGATGCCGACCGTGTCCCCGCGCATGCGGACCTTGGCCTCCTTGCCCAGGACGACCTTGATGCCGCTGCGGGTCAGGAAGCCCGCCTTGCCGGTGGTGACCGGGATGGTCCGGATGACCCGGCCGTTGCGGCGTACGGTCATCTCGTGGGCGGCGGAGTCGGTGACGGCCTCGATCCGGTCCGCGACGGTGAACTCCAGGGGCTCGGAGGGGCCTCCGTAGCCGTGGTCGCCGAGTTCGACCCCGTCGAGTCCGCTGCGGACGCGGACCACGGTGTGGGCGGGCCAGTAGGTGCGCGGCCGGAAGTGCAGGGTGGCGTCGTCGACCCAGTGCCAGGCGCCCTCCACGTGCGGCTGCGAGCTGACCTGGAGGGCCTGTTCGACGCGGGCCCGGGCATCGGCGTCCTCGGCGGGGACGGGGTGGCTGAGGGCGGCCGTCACGATCTCCCCCGCCCCGTACGTCCCCGGGCGGGGCCCGAACTCGGCGGTGAGTCTGCCCCCGTCGGCCGGGGGCGAGGTACGGAAGGCGAGGGTGACGCCGACCGGGGTGCCGTCGCCGTCCTGGGCGCCGACCCGCACGGTGTAGCCCTCCCCCGCCCGCAGGGGTTCGGTGTTGCGCCAGTGCCCGCCGCCGGGGGCGAGGGCGCCGGCCAGGTGGCGGCCGTGCCCGTCCTGGACGGTGACGTCGGTGAGGCTGCCCGCCTCCGCCCGGGCGAGGGCGATCTCCAGCGGCCCGCCGGCGTCCGTGGGCAGCGTTTCGGTCCGGGCGAGCGCAGGGTCGCGCAGGACGGTTCCCGCCCCGTGGGCGGTGGCCAGCACCCGCTGCTCGCGCCAGTCGCCGCACCGCCCGGTGCGGAAGGCCCCGGCCTCGCACCAGCCGTCGGCACCCGCGCGGCCCCCGTCCACGGCCCGGGCGACCAGCAGGGTCACCGCGGCGTCCCGGGCCGGGCCCGCGGCGGCCCGTTCCAGGGAGCCCGGAAGTTCCGCCGGCCGGCCCGGCGCTGCGGCGACGGTCAGTACGGCGCCCGTCACCGCGGCCACCGCGCTCCATGCTTTGGTCCGTGACTTGGCCACGCAGCCCTCCCAGATCGCACACCGCCCGATGGCAGCATCAAAACGACCGGAAGCCGGAACGATGATCATAAACTCGGTCCTGCGGCCGAACGGGCACCCCAAGAGAACCCGTACGGAGCACGTCCCGCCACCACCCGCGGGCCGCCCGCCGTCCGCCGGGTACCCCCTGCCGGGCGCGCAGGTGGCGGAGGGGGCCGATCCGGTCCCGTACGCTCGGCGGATGGCGAAGTACTTCGACGTGCACCCCGAGAATCCTCAGCGGCGCACCATCAGCAGCGTGGCCGACAGCATCCGTTCCGGCGCGCTCGTCGCGTACCCGACGGACTCCTGTTTCGCATTGGGCTGCCAGCTCGGCAACCGTGACGGCCTGGCGCGGATCCGGTCGATCCGCGATCTCGACGACCGTCACCACTTCACCCTGGTGTGCCAGAACTTCGCGCAGCTGGGGCAGTTCGTGCACGTGGACAACGACGTGTTCCGGGCCATCAAGGCGGCGACGCCCGGTCCTTACACGTTCATCCTGAAGGCCACCTCCGAGGTGCCCCGCCAGCTGATGCACCCGAAGAAGAAGACGGTCGGCGTCCGGATCCCCGACCACCTCGTCACCCAGGCCCTGCTCGCCGAGCTCGGCGAGCCGCTGGTGTCGAGCACGCTGCTCCTGCCGGACGAGGAGGAGCCGCTGACGCAGGGCTGGGAGATCAAGGAGCGGCTGGACCACGTGGTGGACGCGGTGCTCGACTCCGGGGACTGCGGTACCCGGCCGACGACCGTCATCGACTTCTCCGGCGGAGAGGCCGAAATCGTCCGCCGCGGGGCGGGCGACACGGACCGCTTCGAGTAGCGCCCCCGCAGGTCGGAATGGGTCCTCAATTCAGACTCCGGCGATCCGACCATCGAAACTCGTTTACTCGTGAACAGTATTGACGCACCGGCAGTAACTCCACGGGACTTCCGGGTGACGCAGAGGAGAAAGCGGCCGGATCGCCGGAAATGATCCTGCCGACGCCTCGACTTTCACAAGATCCGTTATGTAGGGTTCCAGATATTCACCGCCCGACGGGGAGCGGCGAGCATCCTCGGATAATGGTCCGGACTATTTCCGGAGTATGTCCGGCAGGGAAGCTCCGCAGACCGCCGCCCCCGTCCCACCCGTCTGCGAAACACGTGACCCGACACGGGGGACCATCATGCGGTTCCAGCTATTGGGGCCCCTGAGTATTGCGCACGGCCCCGAGACCGTGGTGCTCAAGCCGTCCAAACCCACCAGTCTGCTCGCGGCGCTTCTGCTCCATCCCGGCGCTGTGGTTTCCACCGGCTATCTGCTGCGCGCCGTTTGGGACGAGGAGCCGCCCGCCACGGCGAGGGCCGCGCTCCAGACGTGCGTGTTGCGGCTTCGGAGGTTATTCGAGAAGTACGGCATATCCGCGACCACCATCGAGGCCGTGCCCGGCGGTTACCGGATGCGCAACGACACCGAGACCCTCGACCTCGTCCTGTTCCGGTTACTGACCGCGCGGGCGCGCGCCGCCGCCGGGACCGGCGAGGAGCTGTACCGGCTCCGCGAGGCGCTCTCGCTCTGGCACGGACAGCCCCTGGCCAACGTGGCGTCGCGCATGCTGCAGCGGGACGCGGTGCCGGCGCTCGAACAGGAGCGGCTGCGGGTGCTGGAGCGGGTCTGCGACCTCGAACTCGCCGCCGGGAACTGCCACCAGGTGCTCGTCGACCTGTACGAGAGCGCCCGTCGGCATCCGGTCCGCGAACGGTTCACCGAGCAGCTCATCGAGGCCCTGTACCGCACCGGCCGGCAGGCCGAGGCGCTGGCCGAGTACCGCACGGTGCGCGACCGGCTGCGCGAGGAACTCGGCGTGGACCCCGGGCCCGGGCTGCGGCGGCTGGAACTCGCCATCCTGCGGGCCGAGGAACTGGGCCCCGCCGCGCGCACCGACCTGCACCCCGAACTCCCGCCCCCGCGCCCCGCGTTGACGGCCGCGAGCCCGTTACGCCGCGATGCCTCGGGCGGGCCGGTGCCCGGCGGGCCGCCGCCGGTGCGCGGCTTCGCCGGGCGGGAGGCGGACCTGCGGGCCATGGCGCTGCGGCTCACCGATGCCGACGGGCCCCGGATCGTCGTCGTCTCCGGAGCCCCGGGCATCGGCAAGTCGGCGCTCGCGCAGCAGAGCGCGCACGAGGTCCAGGGCGCCTTCCCCGGCGGGGTCACCGTCATCGACCTGGCCCGGCCGGACGGCAGCGGGCTCGACGTCGAGGAGGCCCGCAAGCTGCTGCCGGAGCCCGGTGGCGGCGACAGGCGGCTGCTGCTCCTCGACAACGCGGCCGGCGCCGGACAGGTGCTGCCGCTGCTGTCCCGGGCGGGCGACGCCTCGGTGCTGGTGACCAGCCGGCGCGGGCTCGCCGCCGTCGTCGCCACCCACGGCGGGGCCGTGCACCGGCTGGACGCGCTCGGCCCGGCCGAGGCGTACCGGCTGCTCTCCGGGCTCGTCGGGGCCGAGCGGATCGGCGCCGAAGGGGAGGCCGCCCACGAACTGGCGGCGGTGTGCGGGTACTTCCCGCTCGCGCTGCGGATCGCCGCCGGGCGGCTGCTGACCCGGCCGGGGCTGTCCGTCGCGGACTGCACGGCCTGGCTGGCGGAGGATCCGTCGGCCCGGCTCGCCCTGGCGGAGGATCCCCGGCTCTCGGTGCCGGAGGTGTTCGGGCAGGCCGTCGGCGCGCTCCCGCCCCCGTTGCGCGAAACGTTTCTGCGGCTGGGTGCGCTCGATCCGGCGGAGGACCTGTCCCCGGCCGGGAGCGAAACCGTCCTCGAACAGCTCGTGGAGGCGGGGATGCTGGAGGACGGGCCGCCCGGCCAGCCGTACCGGATCCACGCCTTCCTGCGGGTCTACGCGCGGTGGCTGGCCGGGGGCGGCGCGAGCGGGGCCACGGCGGCGGCGACCGCTGCGGCCGCGACGACAGTCACCGCGCCGCTCACGCACTGAGCGGCTGACGGGACGTCCGCCCCGCTCCCCCGGCTCCCTCCCGCTCCCCCGCGGTCCCCTACGAGGCGTACCCCCACCCGCCTCTCCCGGCATTTCCCACCTCATGTCTCCGACCCCACCAGACCGCAATCAGAGGTGTTCCATGTCCCGATCCAGCTTCGACGACGTCGCCGCCACCCGCCCCCGGATCCGCCGGGACGTGCTCTTCACCGAGACCCCGGACGGCGTGCTCTTCCACAACTCCGACGGCGGCTTCCGGCTCACCGCCCGCTCGGCGTACCGCTTCGCGACGCTGATCGTCCCGCACCTGACCGGCGAACACTCCGTCGCCGAGCTCTGCCAGGGGCTGGGCGACCCCCAGCGCGCGATGGTCGGCGAGCTCGTCAGAACCCTGTACGAACGGGACTTCGCCCGCCCCGTGGCGGCTCCCGGCCCGGACACGGCACCGCCCGCCGCCGTCCCCGAGCCGGACGTGGCCCGGCGGTACGCGCCGCAGATCGCCTACGCCGACCACTACGCCGACGACGCCGAGGCCCGCTTCCTGCGCTTCCGCGGCACCCGGGTGGCCGTCCTCGGCGAGGACGCCGTCGCCCGCTGGTGCGCGCTGAGCCTGGTGCGCAACGGCTGCGCGGCCGTGGCGCTGCCGCCGGGCGCGGACCTCGCCGAGGTGGAGGCCGAGGCGGCGGAGGCCGTCGCCGACGGCTGCCCGGTGGAGGTCCGTACGCTGCCCTCGGCCGCGACCGGCTGGGCGGAACTGGCGGACTTCGACTTCGTGGTGGTGACCGGCGGGGCCACCGCTCCGGCGCGGCTGCTGCCGCTGCTGCGCGCCGGGATACCCGAGGGCCGCTCCCTGCTGCCCGCCTGGTCGTACGGGAACGACGTCGTCGTCGGCCCGCTGATGACGCACGCCGCCGCCGGCTGCTGGTCCTGCGCCGCGCTGCGGCTGGGGGCGGCCCGCGGGGGCGCGGGCGCGGCCGGGCTGTGGAGCGCGCTGGCGCTGCCGGAGGCCCCCCTCGCGACGGGGCCGGTGCCGGGGCGGCCGCTGGCCGCGATGATCGGCAACCTGCTGGGCTACGAGGTGTTCCGCGCGACCTCGGGGACGCTGCCCGCCGAGACCGCCGGGCGGCTGCTCGTCCAGGACACGGCCTCGCTGGACGTCACGGCCGAGCCGCTGTTCCCGCACCCTCGCTGCCCGTTCTGCGCGGAGGAGGAGCCGTCGGCGGCGCCCGTGGACCTGGCGGAGGCCGGGCGTTCGGGCACGCCCGCGCTGCCCACGCTGGAGACCGCCCGGGAGGCCGACGCGCTGGTGGAGGAGCTGAACCGGCGCTCGGCCCTGGTGCGGCCGTACGCCGGGGTGTTCACCCGGTACGCGGACGAGGAGCTGACGCAGATCCCGCTCAAGCTCGGCGTGGTCGAGCTGGGCATCGGACACGCGGGGCCGCGCACGGTGGCCGCCTTCGACGTCCACCACGTGGCCGGGGCGCGGATGCGGGCGCTGGACGCGGCGGCGCTGGTGTACGCGGAGCACGTGGTGCCCGCGCGGGGCCTGGTGGACGCCGGCGGCGCGGCGTCGGAGGCGGTGACGGCCCCGGCGGGGCTGGCGACGGCCTCCGGGATACCGGGCGAGGTGTCCGCGTACCAGCGGGGCGTGTCCCTGCTGACGAAGGAACCCGTCCTGGTCCCGGCGGGAGCGGTGCGGCCGTTCGGCCCGCACAACGCCGGCCGGCTGTTCGAGCGCACCCGCGCCGGGGCGGGCGCCGGTCCCTCCGCCGCCGACGCGGCCGCCGCCGGTCTGCTGTCGGCACTCGGGCACGCCGCGCTGCTGCGGGCCGTACGGGGCGCGGCCGCGGCGCCGGTGCCGCTGCCGGATCCGGAGGGCGAGGACGCCGAACTGGCCTTCCTCGTACGGTCGGCGGAACGGCTCGGGGTCGAGCCGGAGCTGCTGGACCTCGGCGAGGGCGGGCGCAGCGGGGTGGAGGTGCTGCTGGCCCGCTCCGGGGAGCACTGGGCGCTGGGCGAGGGCCTCGACCGGCGTACGGCGGCCCTCGCGGCGCTGCGGGAGCTGCTGGGCGCGGCACAGTACGCGGCCGATCCGGCGGGCCGGGGTCCGGCCGACACCGGTGATCCGCTGCTGGCCGACCTGGACCCCCGGGCGCTGGTGGCGTCCGGTACGGCCGCCACCGCCGTGGCGGACGCGGGTCCGGGGACGTCCTGGGAGCGGGTGCTGGAGCGCCTCGCGGCAGCCGCGCTGGACGCGTACGTGGTGGCCACCGGCTCGGCGGAGCTGGCGGACGCCGGCCTCCACACCGTCCGGGTGCTGCTCACGGCGGTGCGGGAGCCCGGCGATGACGAGTGACTCCCCCGCCCGCCGGGTGACGGCCGCGGCCTCGCTGGCGCAAGCCATGGGCGCGGAGGCAGCCGCACGGTTCACGGCCATGCTGGAGCGCGCCCTCGCGGCCCTGAACGGCCCGCCGGTGACGTTGGCGTCCCTGGGCCTGCGCGACGCGTTCACCCTGCCGGTGCCCTCCCTGGCCCCGGGCGCCCCGGGCGGGACCCGTCCGCTCCCGGGCGGACCGGGCCACACCGGCTCGGCGCCCGGCCGGGCCGGTGTCGTCGCGGGTGCGGCGGACCGGGCCGGTGCGGGGCCCGGCGCGGCCGACGCGGCCGCGAACCCACCCGGGGTGCCCGTCAGTCTGTACGGGCACCAGGCCGTGGTCGGGCCCGTGGTGGTGCAGGGGCCGGGGTGTGCGCGGTGTCTGGAGCGGCGCTGGCAGGCCGTGCGGTCCGTGGCGCTGCGGGACGCGCTGGAGCTCGGCGGCGGGACGCGTGCGGCGGGCGGGTGGCCGTACGCGCACGCCTTCGCCGCCGACGCGGTGGCCGCGCTGGTGGCCTCGGTCGCCGGGGCCGCCCCGGCGACGGGCCCGTTCCCCGAGGTGCGGTCGCTGGACCTGCGGAGCGGCGCGGTGCGGCGCTACCCGATGGTCCCCGACCCGGAGTGCCCGGTGTGCGCCGCGCCCACCGTGGACGAGCCCGCACCGCTCGATCCGGCGCCCGCGCCCAAGTACCGGCCGGGGGCCTTCCGTACCCGTCCCGTGGAGGCGTACCCCCTGGAGGTCGCGGCCTTCGCGAACCCGCTGTGCGGGGCGCTGGGGCCCTCCCTGGTGCAGGACGTGTCCTCGACGTCCACCTCCGCGACCATCGGCTGCTTCTCGATGCGCTCGGGCGAGTACCTGCGCGAGACCTTCTGGGGCGGGCACACCGACACCTTCGACCGCAGCGCCCGCGTCGGAGTCCTGGAGGGGCTGGAGCGGTACGCGGGGATGCGCGCGCGGTCGCGTACGACCAGTGTCACCGGCTCGCTGCGGGAGTTCGGCGCCGAGGCCGTCGATCCGCGCGAAGTGGGCTTGTACGGCGCGGAGTTCCACCGGGACAACCCGAGGGTGCGGCCCTTCGGTCCGGACCGGGAGATCCCCTGGGTGTGGGGCTGGTCGCTGCGCGACCGCACGCCGCGCCTGGTGCCCGAGATCCTGACGTACTATCACGCGCCCGGCCTGGAGAACCGGTTCGTCCAGGAGAGCTCCAACGGCTGTGCCTCCGGCGGGAGTCTGGCCGAGGCCTGCTACTTCGGACTGATGGAGGTCGTCGAGCGGGACGCCTTCCTGCTCGCCTGGTACGGCCGCCAGCCGCTGCCGGAGATCGACCCGGCGACCAGCTCCCGCACCTCCACCCGGGCGATGGTCGACCGGCTGGCCCTCTACGGGTACCGGGCACGGTTCTTCGACACGCGGATCAGCTTCCCGATCCCGGTGGTGACCGCCGTCGCCGAGCGGTTCGACGGCGGCACGGGACGGATGTGCTTCGGGGCGGGCGCCGGGCTGGACCCGGAGTCGGCGCTGGACTCGGCGCTGTGCGAGATCGCCACGGACGCCGTGAACCTGCCCGGCCGCACCGAACGGGACGCGGACCGGCTGCGCGCGATGGCCGCCGACTTCGGCCTGGTCACCGCCCTGCACGACCATCCGCTGGTGTACGGGGTGCCGGAGATGGGCCGGCACGCCGACTTCCTGCTGCGCGCGCCCGCCCCGGAGCCGCTGCGGCCGGTGTCGGCGCTGCTCGCCCCCGGCGGGGTGGCCGACGACGTGCGCGAGGATCTGGCGCGGTGCGTGGAGGCCGTCGCCGCCCAGGGGTTCGACGTGGTCGTCGTCGACCAGACGCTGCCCGAGCAGCGGGCGCTGGGCCTGCACACCGTGAGCGTGCTGGTGCCGGGGCTGCTGCCGATCGACTTCGGCTGGTCGCGGCAGCGGGCCCTGGGCATGCCCCGGCTGCGGACCGCCCTGCGCGCGGCGGGACTGCGCGAGCGGGACCTGGAGGCCGCCGACCTCAACCCGGCTCCGCATCCCTTCCCCTGACCCGGCCGCCGGCGCGGTCCGGCGCGACCCGATCCACCGAGGAGGACCTGTGGGCTACGCCCATGACTACGCCAGCGCCATCATGCACCGGGGCCGGGTTCCCATGGAGCCCGTCGACTTCGTGCCCGACTGGGCCGACCGCCCCCGCAAGGCGAAGTTCTACCCGGACGCGGAGACCCTGCCACTGCCGGATCCGGCCGACGGGCCGCGGCCCGCGCCGGGGTTCACCCTGCCGCTGCTCTCCGGGATGCTGCAGGACTCGTACGGGCTGACCGGGCGGCGCCTGGGCGTGCAGGCCAACACCGACCTGGCGGCGCTGCCGCACTACACGCAGGCCAACTGGTCGCGCGGCACGGCCTCGGGCGGCGGGCTCTACCCCGTCGGCGTGTACTGGGCGGCCGGGGCGGGCGGGCCGCTCACCCCGGGCCTGTACCACTACGCCCCGCAGCAGCACGGGCTGCGCCGGCTGCTGACCGGCGACGTCACGGGCGACGTCCGCGAGGCGCTGGGGCCGGGGCCGGGGCCGGGGCCGGGCGACTCCACCCAGTACCTGGTGCTCAGCGTCAAGTACTGGCAGAACGCCTTCAAGTACAACAGCTTCTCCTTCCACGCCGTGAGCATGGACGTGGGTGCGCTGCTCCAGACCTGGCGGCTGTGGGCGCGGGCGTACGGGCTGCGGATCGCGCCCGCGCTGTGGTTCGACGAGGAGCGGCTCGCCCGGCTGCTCGGCGTGGTCCCCGAGGAGGAGGGGATCTTCGCGGTGCTCCCCCTGGAGTGGGAGGGCGACGAGGCCCGGCCCGTGACCGAGGTGCCGGCCGCGCGCCCCTCCGTCCGCCACCGGGACAGCGAGCGTTCCCGTACGGTGCTCTCCTTCGACACGCTGCTGCGGATCCACGGGGCCACCCTGGGCCGCGCCGCCGATCCTCCCGCGCCCGACGCCCACGGCCCGGCCCCGGCCTACCCCCCCCCCGGCCGGCGGTCCGGACCCCCGCCCCCCCCCGCCCCCCCCCCGCCCCCCCTGACACATATAAAAATAACACCAAACA
>NZ_JBHWBP010000281.1:0-9967 GCF_042735575.1 Streptomyces sp. NPDC059564
GGACCCCATAACGCGTCCACCAGCTGTGTCTTCGACGCGGTGTGCCCCGGTCGCAGGAGCAGGACCGCCAGCATGGCCCGGAGCTGGGGTGGACCGAGGCGCAGTTCCGCGTCGCCGCGGTATGCACGGACCGCCCCGAGAACGGCGAAGAGCAGTTCTTCGGTCACCTCGCCAGGGCCCTCCTTGCTCGACCACTCCGAACGCCTTCGTCATGGTCACCAACCCACCGTGGGGAGCGGTTCACGCGTGGATCGATCACCTGTGCGCTGGTGGCCAGCCGATGGCGGTCGGCGAACGATCATCCTATCAGTCACGCCGGTTCGCCCTCGAAAATGCGTATGCAACGTGAGCCGCCGGGATTGCGGGGGCAGGGGAGACCGCTCCGGGGCGGACATGCGAACGGCCGGCACGACGTGCTCGTCGTGCCGGCCGAAGTGCCCTGGACCCCGCTCCGGTCGCGTGACCGGCCGGATCTCTCAGGCCAGTGACTCCCAGTCGACGATGCCCTCCGCGAGGTCGCGCACTCCGGCGAGCAGGCCCAGCCTGTTGGCCCGGACTGCGGGGTCCTCGGACATCACCAGGACGTCGTCGAAGAAGATGTTCACCGCGTCGACCAGCTCGCCCGTCTGCGCGTTGAGGTGGACGAGCGAGGTCTCCTCGTCGAGGACATGCCGGCACTTGACCAGGGCAGCGTGCAGAGCCTGCTCGGCGGGCTCATGGAGCTGCTCCGGGTCGTACACCGCCTCCAGCCCGGCCGGCACGATGCGCCGTACCCGCTGGAACGCCGCAAGAACGGTGGCGAACCGGTCGTCACCCTGCAGGCCTTCCAGCTCCTCCAGCGTCCGCGTGGCCAGCCGCGGCGAGTCGCCGCGCACCAGCACCGCGCGGACGTCGGTGGTGGAGTGCCCCAGCTCGATCAGCTGCTGCTCGAAGCGGCGCAGCACGAACTGGGCCGCGTCCTCCAGATGCTTCTGCTCGACCGTGACGGCCTGATGCTCCGCCGCGATGGCCAGCGCCTGGCCGAGCCTGATCGCGGCCAGGTCGCTCCTGCTGAGGAGGATGTTGACCACGCCCAGCGCGGAGCGGCGCAGCCCGAACGGGTCCGAGCTGCCCGTGGGTTCGGCCCCGATCGCGAAGAGCCCGACCAGCAGATCGAGCCGGTCCGCCAGGGCCAGCAGGGCCCCCGGCAGGGTTTCGGGCAACGTGTCGCCGGCGAAACGCGGCAGTTCGTTCTCGTAGAGGGCCTGTGCCACCGCCTGGCTCTCGCCCGCGCGCACGGCGTATTCGCGCGCCATGATGCCCGCGAGGCTGGACAGTTCGGTGACCATCTGGGAGCCGAGGTCGAACTTGGTCAGGGCCGCGGCCCGTTCCAGGACTTCGTGGTCCGTGCCGGTCAGGCCGATGACCTTCGCCAGCCGGAGGGCGATGGCCGAGATGCGGTCGGCGCGGTCCGCCATGGAGCCGAGACGCTCCTCGAACGTGAGGAGGTGCGTCTTCTCCCTCATCTCGCTCAGCGGGGTCTCCAGATCCGCCTTCCAGAAGAAGGAGGCGTCCTCGTACCGGGCCCGCAGCACCGCCTCGTTGCCGTGGCGGACGATGTCGTGGTCGCACGTTCCGTTGGCCACCGCGACGAAGTGGGGCAGCATGCTGCCGTCGGCATCCACCACGGGAAGGTAGCGCTGGTGCTTGCGCATGACGGTGACGAGGATGTCCGCGGGCAGCGTGAGGTACTTCGGGTCGAAGTTCCCGAGGATCGGGGTGGGGGACTCCACCAGGTTGGTGATCTCGTCGATCAGCGCGCCGTACTGCTCCGTCTGGATGCGTCCGCCCACGGCCTCGGCGAGTCGCGCCGCGCCGTCCACCACGAGGCACCGCCGCTCCGCGGCGTCCGCGAGGATTCCGTGCCCCTTCAGAAAGGGCAGGTACCCGTCTGCCGTCGGCACCTCCGCCGTGGGAGGCACGGCGTCACGGTGAACCTGCGTCGTACGTCCCGACGTCAGGCTGGACACCGTGAAAGGGACGACCCGCTCTCCCAGCAGAGCCATGATCCAGCGGATCGGACGGGTGAAGGAGAGCCGCGGAGCGTTCCACCGCATGTTCTTCTCCGAGCGAAGGCCGGTCACGACCTCCGAGAGGAGAGCGGAGAGGACATCCTCGGCCGAGCGCCCGACGACCTGCCGGGTGAGGGCGACATGCTCGTTGGCCCCGACAGTGACGCGACCGAGGTCCGCCGGTTCGGCGCCGTTGCTCCTCGCGAAGCCGATGGCCGCCTTGGTGGGGTTTCCGTCCGCGTCGAACGCCGCCGAGACCCGGGGCCCGCGCACGGTCTGTTCGTAGTCGGCCTCGCGGGTTTCCACGCCGAGGACGGTGGCCACCACGCGTCGGGGGCTGGCGTCGACCCTGATCTCACCGTGTCCCAGCCGGGTCGCGCCCAGTTTCTCCGTCAACGCGGTGCGCACCGCCTGCGAGGTCCGGGTGACCTCGGCCGGCGGCATTTCCTCCACGCCGATCTCGACCACGAGGGTGGCCGCCCCCGGTTCGGCCGGCGGGTTCACCGTGCCCTGCTCGGGCCCGACGGGTTCCGCGGCCGCCTCCCGGTCCGGAGCCTCGCTCACTGCGGTGTCGGCCGGGGCGGAGTCGCTGCTCGACACGCGGCCCAGGGGGAAACCGAGTTCCTCGCGCCGCGCGACCCACAACTCGGCGACCTCGTGGGCCAACCCGCGCATCCGGGCGAAGGAACGTGCCCGCTCCGTGGTGGAGATGGCGCCCCGCGCGTCGAGCACGTTGAACGCGTGCGAGCACTTGAGGACGAAGGAGTACGCGGGGACGGGAAGACGCGCGTCGAGCGTGCGGCGTGCCTCGCCCGCGTAGGCCTCGAAAAGGCTCCGCTGGGTCTCCAGGTCGGCCTCGTCGAGGTAGTAGCGGCTCATCTCGTACTCGGCCTGGCCGAACGCCTCGCCGTAGGTGACACCCGGCGCGTACTTGAGGTCCTTGAAGTGATTGACGCCCTGAAGCGCCATCAGGATGCGTTCCAGGCCGTAGGTGATCTCGACGGACACCGGGTCGAGGGTGATGCCGCCTGCCTGCTGGAAGTATGTGAACTGGGTGATCTCCAGACCATCGAGCCATACTTCCCAGCCGAGCCCCCAGGCGCCCAGGGCCGGGGACGCCCAGTTGTCCTCGACGAAGCGAATGTCATGTGCGGCCGTGTCGATGCCCAGGGCCTGCAGACTGCCCAGGAAAAGCTCCTGCGCGTTTCCGGGCTCAGGCTTGAGGATGACCTGGTACTGCGTGTGGGTCTGCAGCCGATTCGGGTTCTCGCCGTAACGTGAGTCGTCGGGCCGGACGCTCGGTTCCACGTATGCGACACGCCACGGCTCCGGTCCCTGGACCCGCAGGAACGTAGCGGGGTTGAGCGTGCCCGCACCCACCTCGGTGTTCATGGGCTGAACGACCAAACACCCGTGCCCGGTCCAGTACTTGTTCAGCACCAGCAGTGCTTCTTGCATCGTCAACACCGAGATCATTCCTCCACGGGTACGGCACATACTCAGAGCATCTCCCGGCTGAGGCTCAGGAGACCATGGCCTGGGTGAGTCTACCCATCAGGGCGTTTCCGCTCGGCATCGCCGGGGAGCCAACAGGCGCCACGGCCCGGCCAATTGTGACTGTCCGAGCAGGCCGGCCGGCGTTTCCCCGAGTGGCCGAGACCTGTCGGCGGCCGTCGCCACGGCCCCGTCGTCCTCGGCCGCGTCCCGCGGCCGGAGGTGCGCGTGCCCGGCGGCCGAACGGGGCGGGAACTCGAAAATCTAGGGAATCCACTAGTCTTTCCGGGCCGCCGTTCTGCCGGTCGATTTTCATGCGACCATGAGTGCGGGCGTTTATGCGAAAATCTTCCCTTCTTGCCCATTCTATTCAGTTCGCGGTGTCGGTGGGCGGGAATTCTTAGGCGGCGTGGATTGAGCATAATGCGGGCGGTGAATCGAGGCTTGACCGATCGGGTGATGCTCTCTATGGTTCAGGCGTTCGGTCATCCGGACATGAAGTGAATGTATTTCATCCCCTGTGCTTCCTCTCGTCAGGTGGTTCGGTGCCTGTAGTTGATTTCATCCGGGCATCGATTTTCGGTGATTTCTTGGTGTGGCTCGACACCGTTCTCTGGTTACAGAATCCGATCCACGGATGCGAAGAAGCCCCTGCGAAAGAGAGAAGTCATGGAAAACTTCGACGACATCGACATTTCCGACCTGTCGGAAGAGGAGCTGGACGACATCGTCGGCGGCCAGTTCGGGATTTCCCCCACCTGCGTCATCTGACGATCTGAAGTCCGCGGTCCGTCTGCCGAAGGGGCCTGCGCTTCTTCGGCGGACGGGCCGACGGCTCACGTCCGGACGTCTTGTCGCGGGCGGACAGGCCAGTGACTCACAACGGGAGGGGACTCATGCCTGGCGATTCGCGTTTCAACGCCGAGGCGCTCGAACACCATCGCAGGGGCGATGGCCTTGGACCGGTCTTCGGTCACGCTCCTGCCGTGACCCGGCCCACGGGAGCAGCCGAGCGGATGACGGCGGTCCGCGAGCGGTTCAGGCGACGCACACGCGGAGCGCGGCTGCAGGTCTGCTTCCAAACCCAGGTCAGCGACTGCGGTCCCGCCGCTCTCGTGACCGTGCTGCGCCACCACGGCGTGGACGTGTCCCTCGACGAGATCCGCGCGCGTGCGGGTTCCGGACGCAATGGCGCATCGGCCCGCACCCTCCTGGAGATCGCCCGCGAATACGGCGTCAAGGGCCGCGGCGTACGCGCCGGCACGGAAGCCCTGGCCCGGCTGTCCCCCGGTTCGATCCTGTTCTGGAACTTCAACCACTTCGTCGTCCTGGAGGGAGCCGGCAAAGATCATGTGGATGTCATCGACCCTGTCCATGGACGCCGTAGGCTCACCATGGCAACGGTCGCCGAGTCCTTCACGGGCGTGGCCCTGGAGTTCGAACAGCCGCTCGAAGCCGACTCCGGCCGGCGCCGACGCGGCAGTGAACTCCTCGGCCCCTGGCACCGCTTGCGGCAGTTTCTGCCGCACGGCCGGGAACTGGCGCTGATCCTCGCCTCCTCCGCCGGACTCATGGCCTTCGAACTCGCCCTGCCGCTCACCGCCGGATTCCTGGTCGAACGCGTCCTCGGCAACCGGTCGACCGGCGGAGCGTGGACGGCCTGCGCCATCCTGGCCGGTCTGGTCGTCCTCTACTTCTCCTTGTCCGTGGTGCGATCGTTTCTGGTCACCAAGCGCCAGGCCGTCATCGAGAAACGGCTCACCCTGGGCATCGTCGGGCACATGGCGGACCTGCCCTACGACTTCTTCACCGTGCGCAACTCCGGTGATCTCGCGCTACGGGTCCGCACCAGCAACGTGCTCGTCCAGGTCCTGAGCCTCACCGCGGTCTCGGCCGTCTTCGACAGCCTGCTCATCGTCGTCTATCTGATCGCCATTGCCGTCGCGAACCCGCTCCTGTCGCTTCTCGTCACCGTGCTGGTCGTCGTGCACACCGCCATCCTCGTGCTGACCTGGCGCCGGCAGACCGGACTGAGCCAAGAAGTCCTCGAACGCCAGACCAAGGCCCAGGAGGAACTGGTGGAGATGCTGGAGAGCATCACCACGCTCAAGGCCGCCGGCATGGACGGCCGGGCGGTGGAGCGCTGGTCGCACACCTTGGTCCATGAGGTCAACAAGCGTCTGAGCTCCCGCCGCAACCTCGCCCTGTTCGCGTCCCTCAGCCGCACGCTGCAGTTCGCCGCGCCCCTGATCGTGCTGGTCGCCGGGATCTGGCTGGTCCTGAGCCACCGCTACTCGCTCGGCGAGGCCATGGGCTTCATGACACTGACGATTGCCCTGTTCATCCCGCTGGAAGGCCTCTTCGACGCCGGCTCCCAGCTGGCCGCGGTCCGGCCCACCGTAGCCAAACTCGACGACGTCCTGCGAGCGGCCCCCGAACCGCGGGGCGCCTTCGCCGAGACCGGCGTGGCCAGGCCTGGCCGGATCAAGGCCGAAGCGGTCGGCTTCCGCTATCCGGGAGCTCCGCGGCCCACCCTCGACGGCGTCAGTTTCGAACTCGAACCAGGGCAGTTCATGGCCATCATCGGCCGTTCGGGCTCCGGGAAGTCCACCCTCGGCATGCTGCTGGCCGGACTGTACACACCCACCGGCGGGACCCTGACCGTCGACGGCACCGACCTGGCCGAACTCGACCGGCCCACTTACCGGCGGCGCATCGGCTACGTCAACCAGAACGCGCACCTCTTCGGCGGCACCATCCGGGACAACATCCTCTTCGGCGGCGACGACATCGGCACGTCGGATCTGATCACGGCGGTCGGGCTGGCGCACATCCACGAGGAGATCGAAGCCATGCCCATGGGGTACAACACCCTCGTCGCCCCCGGCGGCCACGGTCTGTCGGGCGGACAACGCCAGCGGATCGTGCTGGCCCGGGCGCTGGCGAAGAAGCCCGAACTGGTCATCCTGGACGAGGCGACCAGCGCCCTCGACCCGGCTCTCGAGGAATCCATCATGCGGGGGCTGCTGGACGCGGGAATCACCGTCGTCGTCATAGCCCACCGCCTGACCGTGATGGACGAGGCGGACCAGGTCGTCGTCATGCGTGACGGGCGCATCGTCGAGGCGGGTTCCCCCGCCGTCCTCAAGGAGAGCGGAACGGAGTACCTGTGCCTGGCCTGACTGCCCCACGGGCCGGTACCCCGTTCCCCCTGACCTACGAGCAGGAGTGGTTCCACACCAAGACCCTCTCCAGTGGCTGGTCCCACAAGAACACTCAGCTCGCGTTCGAGATCCTGGGCGGCCTCGACACGGACGCCCTCGCTGCGGCCGTACGCGCCTTCGTGGTCCGGCACGACGCCCTGCAGCTCCAGATGGATCCGGTGCCGGGCCCGCACCCCCTGCAGTGGACCCGGGGCATTGAGGCCGAGGAGGAAGTCGTCCGACGGGTGAAGGTGAAGGCCGCCTCGCCCGCACAGTTCTCCCACTACGCTTCGGCCCTGCTGTCCCGCGACTGCGTCACCCCGTGGTCGTACGGCACACAACGGCCGTTCGTCATCAGGCTGCTGCGCTACGACGAGAACCACCACGCGCTGCTGGCCACCTTCCAGAACCTCGTCTTCGACGGCCGGGCCCATCACCTCTTCGGGCATGAGGTCTGGCGCGACTACCAGACCCTGCGCGACGGCGGGTCCCCGCCGGACACGGCCCCCTCGTTCGCCGACGCGGCGGTCCGGCAGCGGGAGCGGACGAGCGAGCGGCTACGCGAGCAGGCGCAGGCGAACTGGCGAGAACGCCTGGCCTTCATGACCCGCGTCTCCTGGCCCCGTACCGGCCCCGCCGGGGCCGACCCTGCGGAAGGAGGCATGGTGAGCGCGGAACTGCCGGCCGCGACGGTCACGGTGCTGCGTGGTCTGTGCGCCGAGTTCCGCTCCACCGTCCTGCAGTCGGCGGTCGGGCTGTTCGTCACCGCACTGGCCGCTCGAACCGGCATGTCCGAAGTGGGACTGTGGACCTCGATGGACTCGCGTGCGTCCCGGGACATGGACGTGGTGGGCATGTTCGCCGGCTCCTGCCCACTGACCCTGCGCGACGCCGGCGACGGCGCCTTCTCCGTGCGGACACAGGTGCGTGATCAACTGCTCAACGGGCTCCGGCACCAGAGGCTCGACGCCGAGGACCTCACCGCGCTGACCCGGGAGGCGGAGGAGACCGGCGGCGCACGCGTCAGCCGCGACATCTACGTCAACCTGCGCCGGTTCGAAGGGAACTCCACGGTCGCGGACGACATCGGCGGTCTGCGGATCACGGCTGACGCCTACCCGCTGCACCGGATCACCTTTCGTGACACCTTCGCACTTCACCTCCGGTGCACCGAGTTCCGCGACCGCCTGTGCATCGACCTCCTCTACGACGGGCACCGAGCCGACCGCCCGCTGGCACGGTCGGTCCTGGAGGACATGCTCGCCGGTCTGGCGGCCACCGCCCCCGCCGGATGACCGGGCAAGAGCCGTGAGGGCCGTCCGCCTCCCCGCCGTACCCGATTCCGTCCCACACCCCCCAGCAGAGAAGGCGCCATGTCCGACACGCCGATTGACGAGGTACTGACCGCCGTGAGCGAGGTGTTCGGCAGGCCGGCCGTGCCCGAGGGCGATTTCTTCGCCCTCGGCGGCGACTCCATCACCGCGGTCGAACTGAGCCTCCGTCTGGAGGAGAGCCTGGGTGTCGAGGTCGATGTCGAACTGGTCGTCAGCCTCCCCGACTTCGCGGCACTCGCCGCCGCGCTCGCGCAGCCCTCTCCCGCCTCGCCGACAGCCAAGCACTGAGGAATCATGAAGCCCTATCTCTGGGACCCCTGGGCCACCGCGCGGACCCACCCCGACCGCGTCGCCGTGATCGCCGACGGCGAGCAGAGCACCTACGGCGATCTCACCGGTCGCGCGGACGCCCTGGCCCGGGGGCTGCGCGCCCACGGGATCCCGGACGGCGCGGTCGTGTCGACCGACATCCCCACCGGACCGGCCTTCTTCGCACTGGCCCTGGCCGCGCTGCGACACGGCTTCGGACTCTTTCCCATCGACCGTGAGCTGCTCGGGATTCCCATGGGACCGTCCCTGCTCGCCTCGGTGTCCACCGCCGCGCACATCAGTGCGCAGCCCTGGGCCGACGGCCCCGCCCTGCCCTGCCCGGTCGTGACGGGCACGCAGCTGACGGCCCGGGCGGACGGCCCCGGCACGCCTGCGACGCCGCCGGCCGCGGGCCGCCTCGTGTTCGCCACCTCCGGCACCACCGGACTGCCGCAGGCCGTGGCGCGGACACGTCCACGCAGGCCGTACCGCGGGGTCGCGGTCGTCGAACGCTACGGCGCCGGAGCCGGCCGGGGCCCGCATCTGATGGCCAACCCCACCTACCACTTGGGCACTCTCGGCCCCGCCCTGTACGCGCTGCAGGCGGGCAGCACGGTCGTCGTCCAGCGAACCTGGTCCTGCGACGCCTTCACGGAGCTGGCGGACCGTCACCGTGCGGACAGCGTCATGCTCAGCCCCGACCGCCTGACCGACCTCGTCGAGGCCGGTGCGGCACCGCGCCACCCCTTCCAGGTCGTCTTCCACGGCGGAGCAGCCTGCCCACCCGGGGTCAAGCGCGCGGCCATCGACCTGTTCGGGCCGGTCCTGCACGAGTACTACGGCACGTCCCACGGTGTCATCACCGAGATCACGACGGCGGAGTGGCTGGCCAGGCCCGGATCGGTCGGACGGCCCCTGCCGGGGATCCGGGTCGAGATCTCGCGAGAGGGCCGGCCCGTGCCCGCGGGCGAGACCGGGGACATAGACATCCTGCTGCGGGCGGCCGACCGGGCTCCGTCCGACACCGGCGTGCTGAAGACCGGGGACGTGGGCCATCTCGACGACGAGGGATACCTGTTCGTCCTCGGCCGGGCCGAGAGCCCGCGGGAGATCCGGATGGCGCGGCTCGAGCACGACATCCGGTTGCTGCCCGGAGTCACCGACGCCGCCGCCCTCGACGGCGCCGGCGACGTTCCGGTGTGCTTCGTGGAACACGGTCACGGTGCCGGCTTCCAGGACCCGGTGCCCGCCATCGAGGCCACCGCGGAACAACTGGACCTGCCCTCCCCGCGCGTCGTGCTCGCGGTTTCGGGCTCCCTGCCCCGTACGCCCAGCGGCAAGCTGAAGCGGGCCGATCTCGGCGTCCTGGCCCGGAGCGCTCCCCATGGTCCCCGGTAGCGGAGGACCAGCCCACGACTCCGCCACAGCCACCGGATGGCTCCGGCACCACGCCCGGCACCGTCCGGACGCCATCGCCCTGACCAACTGGGACGAAGGCGAGATCCGGGGCCGTACGACCTTCGGGGAACTGGACCGGCTGGTGGACACCGTCGCCCGCGCGCTGCGGGGCCTGGAC